>JBJKPJ010000204.1:0-15124 GCA_046706605.1 Bathyarchaeia archaeon
GCACAAGCACACAGATCGCCTGCCAAACCAAGTTGGCATCTGACTGGGTAAACATCACTTTGGTGGGATGCGTTTGGTTGGCGGTAGATTTAGGTGTTTTTTTGGCTAATCAGGTTCCCAGCTTTGGAGCGGACTAATTGCGACTGGCGGCAACGTGAATGCGGCGGCTGGCAAGTCGCTGGCGAATTTGGCGTGGGGCTGGCAGGGTTTCTTTTCGCCACGGTACTGGTGGAGTTTGGCGTAGCGGTTTATGTTAAATCTAAAATTGACACGGCAGCACGGAACATCTTGGGTTTGTCGCGTTAGTCGTTTTGTTGCCCAATTTGTTTGCCGCAGGATTCACAGTACATTGCGTAGTCTTTGTTTTCTGAACCGCAGTAAATGCAGAATTTGTTACCTTCAGTTTCGCTGTCTGATGAATGTGAATGGTTAGATGACGAAGCTAAATCGAGGGCGTTAGGGTGTTTTGATCGTCTCACCGACCAGATAGTTACGCCAAAGGAGGCAGCGATGGCAAGTGCGATAACTATAAACAAAAGCGGGTTATCCGTGATCAAATTAAAAGACATTGGCAGAACAGGCTGGATGCTTGGTTGGGCAACTGTGGGGGACGGCACAGTGGTAGGCGAGGGTTGCTGGGTTGGGTAAGGTTCAACAGGGGAATCGGTGGGAGATGGAGTTGGCAAAAGCGATAAGTCTGGAACGTACTGTTTGCTTTGGTCTATGGGGTAGATGTAGGCGTTTTGCCCTTGGAACTCGATAGGCAACTGCCCAATTGTAAATCCGTCGCCTGTGGTTTCGCAGTAATAATAAGTGTTGTTTGAGCCTTCAGGGTAAGTCCAATAGGTTCCGTGCATGTCATTTCCCAATATGCCAACAGCGTAGTGGTCGGGTGGATTAATGTAAACCGTGCCATAGCCCAGAATAAGCGCCAATGTGGCAAACAGAATGGAGGTGTCTTCGCAGTCGCCGCCGTCGTCCACTAAAGTCTCAATTGGAAACCGTGGGTACTCGTCGTATCCAGTGGTGACTTTGTCTGAAGTGTATGGTAAGCTTTGGACAAATGCCAAAATAAAACTGACTTTGTCATAGGAGTCATAGCCAAGACGGTTTGCTGTGTCGTTTAATTCCTGTGCTAAACTCTGCACGTAGGCGTCTTTGGTTGTGGTGCAAAAACCATAGCCGGCTGGTCCGTTGCGGGTGCGGGTTGAAACTGGAACTGATTTGTAGGCGTCGTAGAGGTCTTGTGGAATGCTCAGGTTCCATGTCCAATGTTGCCCGTTATAGTCCCAAGCGAATTCTTTGTTGTAGTACTCGCTGGTTTGAGCCGCAACAGGATGAATCAGCGTCAACGGGGCAGATACCGTTAGTGCCAAAAGTAACAGGACAGCTACTTTGAAGCGGTTTTGTTTAATTATAAGTCTCCACATTTCAGACCCAAAATCGACACCCGAAACATTCACAGCCCAATGTTTAAAACTTCTCCCGAATTAACCCTAAGCCGCCGCTGTAGAACGCTTAGACCAAGTTGCCAAACTATAAGCCGACACCGCCAAAAGAGCAACTAAAACCAGCACTTTACCATAAAAAAACCCATTAACCAAAGAAACACCCAAAAACACAATAGGAAGCACAAACAACAGAAAATAAATTATTAAAACCAACCAAAGACGGTTGCCTACACTTTCCTTTTTGATACGCCCCTTCCCAAAGAAATCTCCCGCTAACCGCCCAAAACCACTTGTGCACGTCTTGCATTGGTAGCAGTTGCTGCATCCGAGCCTGCGCAGAACCGCGTAGAGCATGAACGCCAAGAAGACTAGGTAGAGCCAACTGTAAAGGAAACTGTAAAACATCACACTAAGAAACGCTAAAAAAAACCAAGCTAGAAGCATTAGATTTGCTAAGACGAGGAATTTTTGGTTAAACTCTATTTTCTCCTCAGACACGCAATTTGCTTCCCAGTTATTTTTGTTTGATTATGCCGTAGCTTTGCTTTTTCCAAGCATCCCGGAACTTGTTGTAGTAGTCAATCGGCTGGAAAACAGGCGCAAAAGTTAACTGCCATTCCAAGCCACATTTGCACACCGCGTAAACCTCTTTCTTTTTTGGGTTCATGCAAATCTGGAGCAGTTCTTTTCGGCATTTGGGGCAGTAGTAGGGACCATTTACCATTTGTTTAGCGTCTTTAGTGAGGATTTTCATGCGGCTACTGGGAATTTTCTGGCGGTCTTTTTCCGAAGCCATCTTTTAGATTACGACCTGTATTAAGTAACATTGAACTTGCACCTTGAAATACTCTTCCATAATAAAACCACAGTCCAGAAGTTGCTTACCTGCTATAGCTTCTTTTTAAAAACAACAATAAATAGTATAGTCATAAGTAGAAATGCGATGGCTAATGTTGCTTGAAGTTCTGGAGCTGTTGGCGTAGGAGCTGGTGATGCGTCAAGTTTACTGTCCACAAAGAAGTTGGAGGTAGCTTGCCATGTTGGATCATAATATAGATGTTTTCTTGGGAGGTACCATAACTGATTTTGTTGACTGCACCATATAGATTGTTATAGTGTACGACCCGTCAGGTAAATTGGTCAAGTACGCATCCACTAAAACAATAGCTGTAAAATCGTTCATATATTTCCGTTGTTGTGGTTCCTTCAAATCGTGGTCCTGAAGTCCTCATATTTTGCCCATCCACGGCGTAAAAAAATGACCTAACCCACTCTTTTGTGAGGCTATCAGAAACAGAAAACTGGCGGTCGTCATAGGATGTAAAATTTACTAAAACAGGCAAAGAAACTAGT
Organism: Bathyarchaeia archaeon; assembly: GCA_046706605.1. GTDB lineage: Archaea > Thermoproteota > Bathyarchaeia > Bathyarchaeales > Bathycorpusculaceae > Bathycorpusculum. Next base: position 2,805 of record JBJKPJ010000204.1, read on the forward strand.
TACACAAGAAGCACCTTTAACCCAGCTACTAAAAGCCTCTTATGCATACCACCACCATATTTTAATCAAAGCATGGGCTTAAGTGCGTTATCGTAAAACTTTCCTGACTAATTCCAGTAAAGGTTTCTTGACTAAAGCAACTTTAGAAAACTATGCTTACTTGCTAGGTATCTTGCTTTTCGTTATTGCCCCAAAAAAACCACAAACTTGCCATAAATGAGAATATGCAACCTAAAAATAAGAAAAAGAAATTAAATTCACTATGATAAGCATAATTAAAAAAACTAACAATTTCTTCATAGAGCAAAATAGAAAAGAACACTAAACAGATTACTAAAAAAACCCAAGCTGCCAATTTAGAATCTTTCATGTTGCCACAGTTACAACAGAAGCTTTAGCAAGCTTAAAACATCTTATGGAATGCTTGTTGCGTCAAAGACAAAAAGTGTCATAGAAAGGTATTGGGATGTGACTCCCGCCACCTAAAAGTAGACTCTCCAACAAAGATATTGAAGAAGCACGTTTTTAGTATAGAAGAATATTACTGCAACAAGTGTAACAATGATTTTAGAATCAAAAGTTAAATTAAACATGATTCTATCTCTGAATTGGTTTATAAATTACCAAAGTTTCTCTATCTTCTTTTAGTGCCAATTCATTCTTCTTAAGGATGCTTTCAAGTACTTTCTTTTGAGAAGTATTTAGTTGTGTCTTAATGTGAATCTGATATCCCTTAGACAGCAAGTTATGTGCATCAGGAGGCATGTAAAGCAACAAAGTTAGAATCACAACCAGTAAAAGCCAACAACTCTTTTAGAACGTTAATTGCTTCAAACCTATCCAACGGATACACCAAATTAAATACTGTAATCAAATAGCATAAATATTTTTTCCAAATACTCAATATATCATACATCACACAGTATTAGGCTTCAAAAATAGTCGTAAAGTTCTATCGGCCTTAGTTGATTTGAATATTTAGCGCATACTTAGTTGAAATTCATAAATCTCATATTCTCACTAGACTAACGCCTACTTGAGATATGTATGACACACTGCCCCAGCTGTGGAAAAAAAGTAGCCAAACCAAATAGGACATTAAAAAATCACTACTTTATAATCGAAATGTATGAATGCAAAAATTGCCACCACAACTTCAAAGAAACAATTAATCCCATACTCATGTAATTGTTGAAATGCAGGCTCCAAAACTAGTTTTTAACGACTATCTGTTGTTTTATTATCACAAATCTGATATGGATTAATAATAACAGTAGTTTATGGACTCAAAAGCTATCAGAGCCATAAGATTAACAGCTTTCGCCTTTATTTTAGGTGGAGCACTATTTACTTGCATCATTCTATTTTTTGTTACAGGATTTCTCTTAATGTACATTTTAGGAACAGACATACCTGCTGATCCTATTGGGGATTCCTATCGTGCCTTCTCATTAGGCTTAGGATCAGTAATTGGTGGAATCAGTGGAACCTAGTCTTCAAAAGAAGCAAATACTTCGACCCTCAACTCTACACGGAATACTACAAAGGATAGGTCCATTGGCTCCAAAATTGTTCTTTAATGGTCATTAAATAGTTTCTCTAGCTCTCATGCCAGCAAGTTAGAAGGCACATGCATGAAGTTTAAGTGTGTAAAAGCTAAGTGTGGCAAAGTTTCCGCAATTCAGCTATTCTTTAGAAGCGATGGTGAATTAACTTATGGCAAGTAGACACTACAAAAGTAGAATAAAAGGTAAAACATAGTTTGAGTATCACTCACAAAGCCTGAAGGGTCTGAAAACTTTATTAAAAACACAATCTATCTCTCTGACTACTGAAAAGGCAACAGAAGGTCAAGTAGGTCACCAAAACAATGATGACCCACAAAAGCCTAAATGGAGCCCCAATCAGCAGAATAGGAGCGGCCGTCGTCTAGTCTGGTTTAGGACTTTAGCCTTCCAAGCTAATGATCCCGGGTTCAAATCCCGGCGACCGCACCACATCTACTACTTCTAACTATCAGTCTTGGAGCTGCAAACGCAGGCACAACCACCGCGTTTTATATAGACCCCCTTTTGATAACGCCATAATAAACGGCAGAGAAATAAAAAATGAAAACGTTTGAAAACAATGCCAAATGCAATTTTGACTGCAACACTTTTGACAATTTCATTAGGAGCTTCAATTGCACTTAAGCGAAAAGGTGAAAAGCAACAGCGTCCTCAATTACAGCAACACGGAGAGTTAAAAATGAGCGACAACGTAAATATGGCATCTATCCAGCTAAACGGAGATAAACAAAATTTTATCATTGACAAAAAAGACTTCAAAACAGGCAGCAAAGGCTACTATGGAACAGGCAAAATGGTGGCTGCTGGCAAACGGTACCAGATAAGCATACAAGTGGTAGAAATCGGGTCCAAACCCAAAGAACAGGAAAAGAAAAAGTAAAATTTTTTTCTTTATTTAATTTTTTGTTAAAGAAGAAGTGAAGCTGTAATTATTGTTACGTTTTTGCGTGGCTTGTCGCGTGGGTCAGTTGAGACTTTGCCTACGTTATCTACGACTTCCATGCCTGCGATGACTTTGCCGAATTGAGGATGTTTGCTGTCAAGGTAGTTGTTATTGACTAAGTTAATGAAAAACTGGCTGCTGCCTGTGTCGGGTCCAGCGTTTGCCATGGCGATGGTGCCTCGGTCGTTTCGGTTTTTGCGGGTGAATTCGTCTTTGATATCGGGGATGGATGGGTCGCCGTAGCCTGTTCCTGTAGGGTCACCTCCCTGAATCATAAAGCCGTCGATAACTCGGTGAAAGACCGTACCGTTGTATGTGCCCTTTTGCACCAAGTTTTTAAAGTTGCCCGTTGTGATAGGCATGTCGTTGCGGAGCTGCAGGGTTATGTCGCCCATGCTGGTATGCAAGAGCACTTTAGCTCCGTTGGTGTATTCGTCGGTTTTTGCTGGTTGATTTGATGTTGGTTCTACCATAAATTAATCCCACATACCAATCTTGACTTTAAAAGCTATATTCTTTATTGCAACTTACTGCGTTAGATGTTTTGAGAAAAGAGAGAAAAGAAGAGTAGTTCTGGTTTAAGTTAGAACTGTGGCTTTTATCAACGTAACGGGGTTTATCGGCTGGCTGTTTTCGCCATAGACATTAGTGGTCACGGGTGCATTGGCTATTGCGTCAACTACGCTTTGCCCAGCGATGACTTTTCCAAACACTGTGTAAGTGCCGTCAAATGTTGAGCCATCTTGGTAGGTTATTTTACTGTTATCTGCGACATTTATGAAGAACTGGCTTGTTGCAGAATTAGGTTGGCTGGTTTTTGCCATGGCGATGGTGTAGGGCAGGTTGTAATTGTTTGTGCCGATTTCATCTGGGATGGTTGCTACGTTGGCGCTGTCATTTTCTCCGCCCTGAATCATAAAGCCAGCGATGACACGTTGGAAGGTAGTGCCGTCGTACACGCCGCGATTGATTAGGTTGATGAAGTTGGCTGTAGTGATGGGTTTGTCGTTTCGTAGTGCAATGGTTATGTTTCCCGCTGAGGTTTGAAGTAGAACTTGGGTGGCACCTACATAGTTGGAGTCCGTTTCTGTAGGTGTAGCGGTGGGCGATGTGCTGGGAGACATTGTGGGTGTAGCAGTGGGCGTAGACGTAGTCGTGGATGCATTGTTGCCTGATTGCCCAAGCACTATGTATGCCCCGACACCGATTAGTATGATAACTATTATGCCTATTGCCAGAAACAGCATCTTGTTGGATTTGCGTTTAGCTGGTCTACTATTTTTGTTGGGTGACATGACAGGGTAGTCGGCGGCTTTTGATATAAAATTTTTCCATAATTCACCAAAACCCACCATCTACGCTCACACAAAACCAAAAGAAGAGCAAATTACAAATAAACATATGCACAATACTTTTCCAAGGCGAATGATGCATGACCGATGTTGTGTTTGTCTTTGAAGTCCACCAGCCACATAGACTAAGACGAAGCCTGTTCTGGGAAGGCAAAGTCTTTAGACGCCAAACCAAAAATGAACTTTTCAACTATTACTTCGATAACGAAGCTGACCGAGAAATATTTAAACGCGCCGCAAGAAAATGCTATTTCCCCTCAAACCAGATAATTCTGGACACAATAGACAGACATAAAAATGGACACAAACAAGTCAAGATCTCGTTTAGTTGCTCCGGAGTTTTTTTGGAGCAATGCGAAATGTTCGACAAAGACCTGTTGGAGAGTTTTCGGCAGCTGGCGGCTTCAGGGTGCACAGAGTTTCTAAACCAAACCTACTATCACTCCATCGCATCCCTCTATCCCGAAAAAGATGAGTTCATTGCGCAGGTAAAAATGCATCAGCGAACCGTAAAAGAACTGCTGGGGTACAAAACAAGCATTTTTGAGAACACAGAGTTGCTCTACAACAACACCATCGCCAAAACCGTCGAAAGCCTCGGCTTTAAGGGCATCTACACGGAAGGCATAGAGAAGATTCTTGGCGACAAATCTCCCAATTTCATCTACACGCCCAAAGACGCAAAAAAAATCCGCGTTTTACTGCGCAACTACAAGTTAACTGACGATGTGGGTTTTCGGTTTTCGTCTCGGTGGTGGTCTGAGTGGCCGTTGACGGCAGACAAGTATGCGAGGTGGCTGTCAGAGGCGCGTGGAGAATGCATCAACATTTTCCCTGATTACGAAACTTTTGGCGAACACCACTGGCCTGAAACAGGAATCCACAGTTTCCTACAGCACTTACCCGACGAACTTTTAAAGTACGACCACCTGCGGATGGTTACACCTTCAGAAGTTGTAGAAAAACATGTATCAGCCGGAGAAATTGATGTCTCTGAAGCAGGCGGAACTGTTTCTTGGGCAGACATCCAACGTGATCAATCAGGGTGGCTGGGAAACGTTATGCAGTGGGCATACTACACGACGCTTCGGAGAATTGAGCCTCTGATAAAAGAGGCAGGTGACGAGGTGTTTTTGCGGCTTTGGCGGGATTTCCAAATAAGCGACCACCTCTACTATATGTTTACAGCAGGCGGCGGACCAGGCGAAGTCCACTCGTATTTTAGTCCCTACGAGTCGCCTATGGACGCGTTTGTGGCTGCCCAAACTTTGCTTAACGATTTTGAGGCGCGGGTTAGGCTTGCGCTTTTAGTGGCAAATGAACCGTTCCTGTTCTACACGGGGGTTGGCAAAGAATGCTACACTGGAACAATGGCATGGAGCCTGAAAGGATTTATCAGAGTACTAGGGGAAGTGAACAAAAAAGCCGTCGCGTTTCATGCTTTCAACGGCGACTTTGAAAGCTGGGCAAAATACTCGCTCATGGACCAAAAATTAGCCGCCATAATCAGAAAACTCACTTCAGAAAAAAAGGGAGAAAATCTAAGAACTGCACTAGTAAACGCAGCAAAAAAACACTACAACACTCACACAAAAGCAGTCCAAGACGCAACTCAGCTTTATTGACTTGGGCTAGTTGCGTTTATTAAGCTATTTAGCGTACATTCAGGTAACACGGTGTTTGAAATGAGAGAAGATCTCCCCTTTCCAGATAAGGTTCTTCAAACTCTACATAACTTATGTGCTACCGCTGCGGATTTAGCACGCCGCGGTGATGAAGTGGCACGGCTTCTGCAGATGGACCCCAACGAAATCGAAGGCATCCTTGATCGCTACAAAGCTGAAGGGTTTGCTGAAAGTTTCTATGACAGCGAAGGAAAGAAAAGATATTATCTTAACGGAAGAGGAATAATCAAGGTCTGCTCACTATTCACGTAGTGGAAGCATGCGTGTCATCATTTTATCTTGGGAGTATCCGCCAAGAGTGGTTGGTCAACTCTCCGGATACGTCAGTGACCTGTCAACCCAACTGGTGGGCAGCAAAGTAGATGTCAACGTTGTCACCTACGATGACTCCTCCACAGGGAAAACCCAAGAGCCCAGCGGCGTAAAAACCACCCGAGTTGCCAACCCCGTGCGAACTCACATCGGTGTCTTAACCTGGGTGCTGACTCTAAACCAGGAAATTGAGCGGGCAGCCTCGAACGTGTATTATGATTCTAAACATGCAGTCGACTTAATTGACGTATTTGATTGGCACTTTATCCCAGCCGCCGTCACACTCAAAAATGGGCTAGGGATACCGTTTGTTTACTCTGTGGAAAGTTTAGAAGACCACCGCACCCCAAATGCAAACGCGGCCTACAACATGGCAATCAAAAGCATAGAGTGGCTTGGGTTTTATGAGGCGGCCAAAATCGCTGTCAAATCCAAGTGGATGAAAGAAGAAGTCATCCGCATCTACAAGGTTCCGGAAGAAAAAATCGCCGTTATCTCCTCTGAACCCAGCCATCGAATTAGAGATACCTTAAAACTGTATCGCAATGCGGCGGAGGAAAAGCCATGAAAGACAACTTAACCGTTATGATGTTGGCATGGGAGTATCCACCGAGAGTAATCGGAGGCATCTCGCCCCACATCTACTTCTTGTCAAAGCACTTAGCTAAACAAGACGTAAAAGTCTACGTGATCACCTGTGATTTTCCAGGTGCACCCGCCCACGAAGTCATTGACGGCGTAGAAGTTTACCGCATTGACTCCTACAAAAACCCCGCCCCCGATTTTGCCACATGGGTTTACTTAATGAACATGAATATGCAGCGAGAAACCGCGGCGTTGACTCGAAAAATCGCTGATGAAGTGGATGTTTTCCACGCACACGATTGGCTGGTAGCAAACGCAGGCATAGGCTTAAAACATATTTTTCGAAAACCTCTGCTGGTGACAATGCACTCAACAGAAATGGGCAGACGCGACGGCTTGCATACGACGACAGAGCGGATGATTCATGAAACAGAAGCCTGGCTCACCTACGAGGCGTGGAAAATCATCTGCTGCAGCGACTACATGATTAAACACGTCAAATATGTTTACGGGTTGCCGAGCGACAAACTCGTGATGGTTCCAAACGGAGTAAACATACATACATCCGAGGCAAATGAGAATTTAGCAGAGTTCCGAAGCAAGTTTGCCCTGCCAGAAGAAAAAATCGTTCTCTACGTCGGGCGACTAGTGTACGAGAAAGGTATCCACATTTTAATCAACGCAGTACCTAAGATATTAAGCAAAGTCAACGCCAAATTCATAATCGTCGGCACAGGCTACATGAAAGACCAGCTCCTCGACATAGTTCGCAGCATGGGACTGGAACACAAAGTGTTGTTCCAAGGCTTCATAGATGAGCCCTCACTGCTCAAGCTGCAACGAATTGCGGACGTTTCTGTGGTGCCGTCGCTTTTTGAGCCTTTTGGCATCGTCGCGCTTGAAGCCATGGCAGCAAAAAGCCCCGTTGTCGTCTCAGACACAGGCGGTTTGTCGGAAATTATCGAGCACGACATCTCAGGTGTGAAGGTATACCCTAACAACCCAGATTCATTGGCTTGGGGCATAAACAAAATCCTACTTGACCCAGGCTACGCTAGTTACCTGCGGGACAACGCGTTTAGGCGGATTCATGAAAAATATGATTGGGCAAAAATCGCCTTGCAAACCAAACACATCTACGAAAATGTGCTGGGCGAATACTCCAAGAGCTTCTGGGCTCAAAGCACTACTGCCCAATCACCCTAACGTTCTCCACCATAATCCACGGAGAAACCAACTGCCCCATCTGCCGCTCGTTTCCGCCAACCACACTGATGTTTTTTAGCAACTCAAACACATTACCTGCCAGCATAACACCTCTGCTGCAATGGGTGACTTCGCCGTTTTTTATCTTCCAAGCTGGCGTTGCCACCACCGAGAATTCTCCGCTAACTGGGTTGCTACTGTGTGCGCCCTGCAAAAAGTACACAATCAAGCCGTCATATACTTCGCTTAGCATCTGGTCTTGGGTTTTGCTGGTGGGTTGGATGTGGAAGTTTGTGGTGTCGATGCTTGGCGTAGACAGGTAACCTGCTCGGGAAGCGTTTCCTGTGCTTTGTTTGCCTTCTTTTTTGGCAGCGTAGTGGTCGTACAAAAAGTTAGTTAAAACACCTTTCTCAATGACTGCGGTTTTCTGATGCGGGATGCCTTCTCCATCAAACGCTCCCGTGCGTAGCCCTCCATCAAGTAAACCGTCATCGTAGATTGTCAGGTTTTCTGAGGTAACAACCTCGCCTATTTTGTCTTTAAACGGCGACTGTCCCCTCTGCACACTGTCAGCACGTATGGCGTTAATCAATGTGTAAGACAAAAGCTCCTGCAGCGCAACCTGGGTTAAGATGACTTTGCCTGACTTGGTTTCCACGGGTTTGGTTTTGAGCGCTGAAACCGCCAACTTTGCCGCTTCCTTACCAACCCACAATGGATCAAGCTGGTAGTTTCTTGCGGCATTAAACTCAAAACACATTGGCGTAACTTTGTTGCCTTCCTTTGCCACAGTCGCTAGGCTACATTCCACCATGGTTCCCTGGTCAAAACCAGCTATGCCATTGGAGTTAACGATGGCTCCATCCACAAAACCGCAGCCAACACCACCCTCGATGGACAAGACCCGCCTATCAACCGCCCCCGCAGCATCTAGCATCGCGGAAGCCACGTTGACAAGCTCTTCGGGGGGGAGCTGGACGATTTTTTGGTCAAACGTGTCCTTGGGCTGCGCGTAGAGTTTAGGCTGGGGAAGCCCAGGCCAGTCGGGGTCGGGATTGCTCGCTTTTGCGGCGCTTAGCGCTTTTGAAACAACACCCTCAACTGCGGATGCGTCTTGGACTATGTTTGTGTAAGCAAACCCGACAGCTCTGTTTTGGGCTACTCGCAGACCTAAGCCGCGGTCGATTATGCGGTTAGTTTTGCTGATTTGTCCAAGGACAATACCTATGTTAGTGGCTTGTCCCTCGTAAACGTATGCTTCGGCTTCGGAGGCACCGCTGCATAGGGCGGCTTTAACAGCGTTTTCCGCCAAACTCAACATTGTTTGTTTGCTAAGCGCTGCCACCAACAACCACCTCGCTGACTCTAATGTGCGGTCCCCCGTCGCTGATAAATGCCATTTGACCCTTTCCGCACCTGCCAGGGTCTAACACGAAATCCCTACCCACGGCGTCGACTTTGTGGAGCGTTTCAAGGGTGTTTCCGCTGATGGATGCATTGCGCACGGGCGCGCCGATTTGTCCGTTTTTGATTTCGTAGCCTTCTTGAATTCCTACCTGAAATGTGCCATCCAAATTTGCCTGTCCACCCCTAAAACTCTTAAAAAAATAACCCTCCTTAACACCCTCAACCAACTCTTCGAAGCTTTGATCTTTGGGCGCCATGTATGTACATCGCATTCGGATGATAGGTTCGGAGCGGAAATCCTCAGCCCTTGCGTTTCCTGTGGGTTCTGCATCGAATTTCGTGGCTGTTTCGCGGTTATGCATCAACCCAGAGACCACGCCGTCTTTTATGAGAAGGGTTTTCTGGGTGGGCACGCCTTCGTCGTCGTATCTAAATGCGCCAAACGCCCCTATAATGGTACCGTCGTCATAGAAGGTAACGTGGTTAGAGCCGATTTTTTTGCCAAGGTTACTTGCTAAAACCCCGCCTGACAGTGCCAAATCCGCCTCTGCCAAGTGCCCAAAGGCTTCATGCACAAATACGCCCACCACGTTTGGCCCCAAAACAACAGGAAACTTGCCACCTCTGGGCGATTTAGCGTCCAGTTGCTCTATGGCAAGTTTTGCCACTTTTCTGCCAAGCTCTTTAGGTGGCTGCTGGTCAAAAAGTTCAAACCCCGTGGTGGAGCCGACCTCTTCACGGCTAAAAGTAAACACTCCCTCGCTTTGCGCTGACGCGGTAATTCTTGCCCAAACATACATCTTGTCCTGTTCAATCGCTGCGCCTTCGCTATTTACAAAAAAGCTCGAACCGGTCAAATCCAAATAGTTCACGGTACAGCTTTTTATCCGATCATCAAAACCGAGGCTAGCTTTGTTCACTGCGAGAGCGGTTTTTATTTTTTCCTCCATCAAAATGTCCACGGGGTTCTTTTTGGGTTTAGCCAAGACATGGTCGCAGACAGCTTTGACGTCTGCAAGTTTTATTGGTGTTTTAAGCCGTAAACTTGCCAGTTTAGCCAGACTGCACGCGTCAGAAACTGCACCCTCCAAAATTGCCAAGTCAAGCGAGCCAACTGAAGCAAACCCCCATGCGCCGTCAACGAGTACACGAAGGGCAACGCCGTTTTCTATGCCTTGTTTGGCGGCTTCGACACGTTCTTCTTTTAGGGTAAGGGAGGTTTTGTTGATTTGTTGGGAGCGAGCTTCAGCGTATTGAGCGCCGAATTTTTGGGTAGCTGCGTTGGTGATTTTGGTTAGAAGGTCAATCAAACTGAAACGTCCTTTTTGAAATAGAGGCGACAGGAGAATTAAACAGTTGCTCTACCAAAAGTCGCTAATTGTCTTCTGTTTAACAGTGGGCTGGACCAACTTGGGTTTAGGCTTAACCTGAGGCGGCGCTTCAATGCCTAAAACAAGCTGCCCATACACGCCATCATATCCTGGCGTGACTTTGGCCGTGCCTTCCCGCACCCTAACAATAGCCTGTGCAATCGCTTCGTCAACCACCTGAACCATCGCCTCCAGCGGAGCATCAATCAACACTGCATATTCATCGCCGAACCGCTCCACCAGCAGGTTGTAGTTTTTCCAAACCGCAGCGGTTGAGGGCGAGCTGCTGCCAAGTACCGTAGCAATGATTTCGGAGAGAGGAAGCAAACGCAAAAACCCAGGCGCATTGGTGCGTTTGTAGTCGGCTGAGCGATCAGAGAGTTCTTCAACTCGTTGCTCAACGCCTTTGGTTAGGGGGCGATGGCAGACGGGGCAGATGTTGCCAAATTTTATGGCTTCCTGCGGTGAAAGGGACACTTTGCAGTTTCGATGCCCCGTCCAGTGGTACTTGCCGTACGCTGGGTCGGTTTCGATGGTGAACTTGAATCTTGCGGCATCGTTGGCTTTGATGGCGCCCGTGACCTCTTGGTAGGTTAGATTTTCGAGTTCAAACACGTTGGCTTCCCTGCCGATGCGCCAAGGCCAGAAGCTGTGGCAGTCACTGTTAGAAACCAGCGCATAGCGGTCCAGTTTGCTTACGCGCCAGTTCATCGGCGGGTCACTGCTCAAGCCTGTTTCTAATGCATGGATGTGTTTTGTCATGTCTTGGTAGCAGTCTTCTACTGTGTTAAAACCGCTAAACGCACCGAAAAGGCTAAACCAAGGCGTCCAAGCGTGCGCTGGGAAAACCATATTCTGGTGAGAAACCTCCATAACTTCCTCCACAAGCTGCGACGCAGCCATGTTAAGAATGGGTCTGCCATCTGAGCGTAGGCTCCCGAAGTTTTGTAGACGCTGGTTGATTTGCTCTGCGGTTTCAAGGGTGGGGGTTAGGATGACTTGGTGAATTTTTTTGGATTCGCCACCAAAGTCAAAGACTGTACAGACTTCAGTTTGAAGCATAAACCGCACGGATGAATTGGCGGTGGTGAGTTTAAAAAGACCTGTGTCGGTGTCAGGGGTGAGGGTTTGTTTGAGTTCGTTTAGCCACTGGGGATGCGTAAAGTCGCCTGTGCCTACCAAGGTGAGCCCTTTGATTTTTGCGAACCGCGCAATTTCGGGGATGCTCATTTGTTCGCTGGTTGCTCGGCTGTATTTGCCGTGGATATGTAGGTCAGCTATAACTTTCATGTAGACGCCAAACCCTACGTGGCAACGGATAGGTTTAAGGGTTTGCACAATCAACCAAGAAAATGCCAAGAGCTCACGGTGACTTGTTTTTTATCTTCAAAGTCCACTCGCAGAGCGCTTCAAGAAGCTGCCCAATTAATTGGCGGGCCACCTCGTTTGTAACTTTGCCTTCGGCATCAATATTGTGGGCTGCGTCGGAGAGCATCACTTCAGGTTTGTTGAGAGGGTGCATATTAAGAAAAATAAAAGATTGCCGCAGATGATACTGGGCTCTTGCGCCGCCAAACCGCCCGATGCTAGCGCTCATAATGGCGACAGGTTTACCTTCCAGCGGTGTCTCCATTCGTGGTCTAGATGCCCAGTCGAGGGCGTTTTTGAGAACGCCAGGAACCGAATAATTGTATTCAGGCGTGGCAATTAGAAGTGCGTCACTTTTTTGGATTTTTTCTTTAAACGCCCTGACTTTTGGGGGCGGAGAGGTTACTTGGTCTTGGTTGAAAGGCGGAATGCCTTCTAAATCGAAAACTTCAATCGTTACATTTTCGGGCACTAATTCAACGGCGGCGCGGATTAGGGCTTTGTTATATGAGCCTACCCTTAAG
>JBJKPJ010000205.1:0-2443 GCA_046706605.1 Bathyarchaeia archaeon
CTATGTATCCTCCGACTTGCATTTGCTCGCATTCTATATCTCCGCCGATGCTTAGCTTTCCGAACGTTGATATCCTGTGTCCTTTGCAGTTGGCAGGCAAAAAGCCTCTTCCCGATACCTGCAAATCTCCAAACTCCAAGGCTTTTTGGGCGATGAATTTGCCGCCGACTCGTATATTGCCTGTTATGGAACCTCCGCCGACTTCTGCTTCGCCGCCGACATTAAAGTCAACTATATTTACCGTGCCTGGCGCATAGACTTTGCCTCCCACGTCGACGCTTGTAGCTTGAAAGGTGTTCTGGATATCCGCGCGTCCACCAACTCTAATTCGACTGCACGTTAAATCGTCTGCTTGAATTTTTCCACCAACATCAATGTCTTGAGCGTTAATTGCACCTTTGACCTTTACCGAGTGGCTAACGCTCAGTTGCTTGTGAACCGTCAAGTTGCCAGCTACTTCAAGCTTTCCAATGTACCTGCCTGTTAGATCCAGCATTGCTCTTTGTGAATACCCGCTGAATTCTTTAGATTTCGAGAAGAAAATCTTGGATTCTAATGATTCGCATTCTAAATCCCCGTACACGTATGCTTTGCCTTCAAGGTAAACGCCTTTTGTTACTGTGACTTTTTTGCCGTTGCTGGGTTGGATTGCTGCGTTGTTGCCTAAGGTTAGTTCGCCCTCTACAGTGTCGAGTGTGATGGTTTGTCCGCGTGGAATACGTATGTCCGTCATGGTTTTTGTTACACCTCCTTTGCTTTTAAGGGTCGCTCACTTTTGGTGTCTATTGCCATTTTTAATCCGTCCTAAGTGCTCTACGCGCCAGCAGATAGCCAATAATCGTGAAGACCAACGCAAAGACTCCTAGGTACAGCATGTCTGCTCCAAATGTGCTCAACTGACTTGAGGTTAGGTTGCCGTTGACGATGAGGATGCGTGCAGCTTCATCAGCTTTGGAAATCGGGTTCACATTCGAAACCGCTTTTATCCAGTCAGGAAACGATGCAATGGGGAACATAGCATTGCTTAGGAACACAACTGGAAACGCGATAAAGTTGATGATGGCAACTAGCGAATCCACGGTTTTCACCGAGAACGCCACTGTAGTGAATAGACAGCAGAAGCCAAATGCCAACAGCCCAACCGCCGCAAAGACGCCAACAAGACTCAACACGCCAAATCCGCCTGCCAGCTGCAAGCCGTTGGGAATCACCAATGCAACCACAAAGGCGAGCAATGCGATGACCATGGCTTTAACGAAGTTCTGCATTACGCCGCTGAAGTAGATGGATGCCCTGTTAATTGGTGCAGCTAGCAGTGTGTTGAGGTAGCCCAGTTGTCGATCCAGCACTATGTCTATGCCGCCGTATGCCCTGTTAATGACGACTTTGAGTGCGATGACGCCTATGGCTAGGAAGGTTATGTAGTTTGGTGCGCCGCTAAAGGTTGAGTTCAGTATGCCTGCGCGGATTTGCTCTATAATTTGAGGTGAAAGCGATATGCCACTGACCTGTGTGGGTATCAGGTTGGTGGGATTAAATGAGCTGCCAAACAGCGCCAGCCAAAAAACAGCCGTGAAAAGACCAGGCATGATAGCTGCTGGGTTTCTAACCCACTTCTTTAGGGAGCGAACAGTTAAGATAAGTGTGTCAGCAAACATTACTTCATCCTCTCCATCATGAATTTCTGTGCAAACCCATCCCCGTTGACTGCTCCATCCCGCATAGAGTTGCCAGTGATTTGCAAAAACACCTGATCCAGCGTCGGCTTAACCAGCGCGATGTCGGCGATTTTTAAGCCTTTTTTGGCGATGCTTTCAACGATTAGGGGTATGGCCTGCTCGGTTTTGGCGAGCTTCAAATTGTAATGGGCGTTTACTTTTGTAACATCTGAGACTTCTGGCAACGCCACGAAAAATGCTGTTAAGTCGGCTGGGCTATTGACTTCGATTTTGAGTGTGTTGCCGCCTAACTTGGCTTTTAACTCGCTGGGGGAACCTGACTCTTTGATTTTGCCGTCGTCAATTATGGCGATGCGGTTACAGAGAAAATCTGCTTCCTCTAAGTAGTGAGTGGTGACAAAGACCGTTACGCCGCTTTCTCGGTTAAGGTGCTGAATGTAAGTCCACATTTTCTGTCGTGTTTGGATATCCAGCCCAAGTGTGGGCTCATCCAAAAACAGCAACTTAGGCGAATGAATCAGCCCCATCGCCAACTGGAGTCGCCTGCGCATTCCGCCAGAGTAGGTTTTCACCATACGGTCTTGGGCGCTTTCCAATTCCAAGAGACCGAGCAGTTCTTGTGCGGTTTTTTTGGCTACACTGCCAGGAACATGATGGAGTTTAGCGGTTAAAAGCAGGTTTTCGATGCCTTTAAGCTCGTCATCCGCGGTCAGTTCCTGCGGAACGATGCCAATGGCTTTACGCACGGCTGAAGGGTTGCTGGA
>JBJKPJ010000206.1:0-4598 GCA_046706605.1 Bathyarchaeia archaeon
CTGGGCAGGAACTCAACGACATGCATGACCGAAACAGGCCAGCGGAAGAAACTGAGGAAGAAATCCGACAGAACCGCAGAAAAGAATACCTGAAATGGTATCTTAGCAAAAAGTAAGCGCTTTCCCCAAGGGGAAAGGGCAGATTGGTAGTTTTGACTATTTTTGTTGGTGCGGCGCAGAGATGAATAGTGTTTTAGGCGATGTTTTTTAGGTTTTTGGACAAACTTTAATAGCGAACTCGTTATGCTCTAATAGGCATAACGTTTAACCGAGGCATGCTCATGTTATACATAGCCGTAGACGACACAGACAGCAAAGAAAGCCGAGGTACAGGCAGGCTAGCCCGAGAAATCGCCGCTGAACTCGCCAAAAAATACATAATCTACGGCGTCACTCGCCACCAACTCTTCGTCCACCCCGACATTCCTTTCACTTCCCATAACAGTTGCGCCGTTATTCACGTCAATGCCCCCCAAACCATCGCAAGCGATGCTTTTTCAACCACAAAAAAGCTCATGCTTGCCGACTTTATTGAAGGCAGCGACCCTGGCTTAGCCGTAGCCCACACCGACCAGGTGACCCCTGCGCTGGTAGCGTTTGGTCAAGACGCCAAATGCATGATTGTAACCAAACAACGAGCCGAACAGGTCGCCCAAAACTGCGGCATCCACGTAGAGGGTTTAGGCGGCACAAACGGCGGCGTCATCGGAGCTATCGCAGGCATTGGGTTAGCATCCACAGGTAGCGACGGCAGGTTCTTGTTGAAGGATAAAAACCGCGAGTTAACAGGCACTCATCCAGTTGGCAAGATTATCGGGGCAGGTATCGACCATGTTTTGACGTTGCGTGGCGAAACAATTAGCCAAGGAAACGTGACAATACCAAAAAATGCAACCCCTTCATTCATTCATGGAAAAGCCGTGCTCTTTGTAGAAAAAACTGGTGGCGATGATTGGGTGGCGTTAAAGAGGGCTTAACTTGCAGTTCAAATACAAGCTATTAACAGCTTTTGCAGTTTTTGTGCTTTTGATAGTTGTGCTTTTCTCAATCCAATCCATCTACCTAAATAGGGAAGCCTCAACAACACATGGCAGCTACGTGTTAGATGGAACATTCACAGCCCAAGATCTAACTTATGGTCCCCAAGGATGGTTGCCTTATGCCTCCAAAATGCCCATAGTTCCCGGCGGCAACGTCGACAGCGACAACTTTTATGTTATGTTTGTAGATTTGAACGCTACATCCAACTTGAGCTCAACCTTCCCACGCGTGCAAGTCGATTACAGTTTTTCGGGTCTGCATGGCGTTGCAGCTTTCCACGTTTACGGCTACATCCAAGGCAACGGCGGTATCCAGTGGACTAACCGCGTGGAAGGCGACGGGGCAAGCGGCTACTACGTCACCAACGATCCCCAAGCAAACACCAACCTACCCAAGGCGCAGGTTATGGAAGACTACAACCATGTTTACGTTAAAGTTGCAAACGCTCAGGGTGCCATCCACAACGACTATGGCAACAACACGTATTATATGGCGTTTGAAAAAGAAGGCGGAGGATTAAACACGTTGCACATAACCAACGTGGCAAACGTTCCTACAGGGCAGGTAACGAATTCAGCGGATTTGAAGGGAACTTTTTATGTGGATTTTACTGGTAGCCGGACACAGGAAGATTTCCTCTTAGCTGTTGCCGTTAACGGAAGCATCGGCACCGATTTCCAACTAAACCTCAAATCGAGCGTGCCAGACTAATGAGAGCATTGAGACACAAAAAGTACTTTCTGGTCTACGAAATCAGTTTCCTCTCGCTTATGGCGGCGCTTGTTTACGTTTTTAAAACCTACTTCCGAACCCCAATCCAACTGCCTGGGCACACGGCGATTTTCTGGGTTATCCCCTTCATCATCGCCATCGGCGTAACCCGCAGATTCGGCGCAGGAACCTATGTAGGTGTCCTTGCAGGGTTGATGATTGGGTTTTTGGGGATGGCAGATACCGGTCCCCTCAAAGTTTTTGAGTACGTGGCGATGGGAGCTACTATGGATATTTTGGCGGTGGTCTTCAGAGGGCATCTTAGCAACATTTTGGTGGGGATGTTTTTGGGCGCGTTTGGCAGTTTTGTTAAGCTACTTGTGAATTACTCCATAACTGGAGCGATAGTTACGAATGCGAATGTTATTTTGGTGGGGATAGGTGTTGCTGGAGCGTCGCATTTGATTTTCGGTGGAGCAGGCGGTGTAATATCCTCAATTGTTTTGAGCAGAATCCAGCACATAAAGCTACCAAACAGCCTCTCTAGCAAGAAAAACACAGAAATTTAATTTTCAAAGAAAAAGAAAGGTAGTTGAAGGCCAGCTTAATTTTTCTTAAGCAGAAACGCAGCGACTAACACTATAACAACTGCCACGATCACTAAGATTGCTACGGTGTACGTTACTGGCCATTCATTTCCACCAGAGCTTGCTGGCGTGGGAGTTGAAGTTTCGGTTGGGGTTGGCGTTGCTGTGGGCTCTTGGATTGGCGATGCAGTTGGAGTTGGGGTTGCGGTTGGTGTGGCGGTGGGGTTTTGGGTTGGGGCTGGGCTTGGGGAAGGTGTAGGTGTTGGCGTGGGTGTCGGTGTTGGAACTGGGCCGGCATTGGTTATTGTTATGTTTTCAACGCCTGCCATTCCTTGTCCTTGGAAGAGTAGTCCTTCAGGTCCCACAATCAGGAGTCTGGTTGAGCTGCTTCCTGGGATTGCTGTTCCGTTGGCAAATTGGTAGGCGACAATTAAGGTGACGGGCTGTGTTTGGGCTGTTTTTGCTCCTGTGATGTTGCTGTAGGTGGCATACTGTTCAGAGACGGTGAGTCCGTTTGCTACTTGATCGTAGTTGAAGGTGATGTTTGTTCCGCTGCCTCCAGATGTTCCTACGGTGACGTTTTGGTAGCTTTGAAGGGTTGTGCCAATTGAGTTGCAGAGGCTAAGAAGTGACACTCCCTGATAGTTTCCCCAATACAGGGTTGCTCCCTGATTTTTATAGCCGCCAGAGCCCACGGTTTGGGTCATGGTGGTTATGTTAGCTACTGGGTGTGATACACCGTCGGCTCCTATGACAGTGATAGATATCGGATCTGCTGCTTGTGCAGAGTGTAGGGCTGCCAAAAGTACGGTTGCAGTGGTGAGTAGGAGTATTGAGAGGGTGATTTGCAGGATGGTTTTTTTGTTTGGCATTTTGTTTCCTCTTTGTTTGAAGTAACCAACGATGTGCACATAAAAACATTTCGTCGGTAACCCGAACAGTATAAAACCACAAACGACAATACAACAACCTCTGGGATAACCGAATGCTCGTCGGCATAGAAATCATATCCATTGGCAATGAACTACTTATAGGAAAAATACCTAACACCAGCGCCCACTGGCTGGCTCAACAAATCACAAAACTAGGCGCAAATCTAACACGCATTACCACTATCCCGGACATAATCCCTACAATCGCCCAAACCATAAACGAAACCATTGCCCGAAAACCCCACTACATAATCACCACAGGCGGACTGGGACCAACCTTTGACGACAAAACCTTCCAAGGTATTGCAAAAGCCCTCAACCGCGAAATGGCAGTAAACCCGCAAGCCCTCGAAATGGTTAAACAAAAATGCCGAGAATATGCCAAAAAACGGGGGCTACCGACCGACATCGACATGACCCCGCCCCGCTTAAAAATGGCGATTTTTCCCCAAAACACCCAACCCATAGTGAACCCCATTGGCACTGCGCCTGGGCTTCGCGTTGAGGTGCAGGATACGGTTTTGTTTTCTTTGCCTGGTGTGCCCATGGAGATGGAGGCGATTTTTACCCAGACCATCGCGCCTCAAATTACCAAAGCAGTGGGCAGCAACGTGTTTTGTGAGCAAAGCATTTTTGCCTACAACATTGTGGAGGCGCGTTTGGCACCCTTAATTGATGAAGTAATGGCAGATAACGTGGGTGTGTATGTGAAGTCTCATCCGATATGGACAGAAAAGCGCCGCACAGAACTTCACCTAACCATCCATTCCTGCAGAGAAGAAGCGCCTAAAGAACGGCTCTCAAAAGCTGCTGCCGAGCTTGGGCGTTTAATTGAGGCAAATGGTGGCTCAGTTAGTTCAGAGTAATTTTGGCATAACCATTTAAGCACAAAACGCCATCTCAGGAAGCATTATCCCTTGTCAGTGTAGACAATGAAAGAAGTGTACCTTAAAGCATTCAGCGTAACTATAATCGTGATTATCTGCCTCTCTGCGGTGCCTCTGGGTCAAACGCAGAACCAAACACAAGACTACACGGCTTCATTTCTGCTCTTGAACAAAACCGACGGCAATTTGACTTACGAGTTAAACGTAACCATAACCCAAGACCTCTATCAGTACTACGTCTACCAAAGCCACGTAATCTTTTCACCTGCGGATTTTGCCAAATTCGTCACCCCCTACGCGTTAAAACCCATAGCTGATAGGCTCTGGCAACTCTACAACAACACCGAAGACTTCACCAACGGCGTTCTATCCATCGTGCCCCAGATCACCAACAAAGAAGTTATCCCCGGTACATACCCAGTTGAAACCTTGGCTATTGG
>JBJKPJ010000207.1:0-9449 GCA_046706605.1 Bathyarchaeia archaeon
TAAGTAATCAAGCAGGGAACGCCGCTCCAGACTTTTGAGGCTACGCTCCAACTCCTGCCGAGTCAGGTCGTCGCAAACAAGCTGGTTTGCCGTGGGCTGTTTGGGTTCTTCAACCACAGCCAACTTAACTTCGAGTTTTGCGGTTTTGGCTTTGGGTTTGGGTGTTTTTGTTTTTTGGTTGTTTTTTGTTTCCTCGGTTACTTCTGGCGGTGTGGTTTTTTCTGGAGGCAGCCAAAACTCAAGGCGCTTCTTGTTTAAGACAAGGCCGTTGAAGATTTTTTGTTGATCAGGCTGGTCTATGATGAGACTTCCTCGTTTGCCTTTATGGAAGTATAGCAGGTTGTTTCTTCTTGAAAGGTCAATTAACCTTGATTTCCAGTCTTCAACACGCTTCATAGGCGAGGAGGAAACTTTTTCACTCATAACAGCACACATTCCGCAAAGTACAAAGAGCACTAATGTGCGGTTGATTCTATAATACTTGTGGTCACAGGTACTATCCCTGTGTTAGGTTCTGTTACTTCTCCGTCAGTTTTATCTTTCCAACCGGCGGCTGTTACATTTCGTTTGTTGACATTATATTGGCAACATATACGCCACATCACCATCAGAGGCGACAAAAATAACAACAAAATGGAACGCCTAAACGGTGAAATCCGTGACCGAGAAAAGACCATGCGAGGATTAAAGGTAAAGGAAACCCCGATTTTAACAGGTTACCAACTATTCCACAACTACATACGCCCACATCAAGCGTTAGATGGCAAAACCCCCGCCGACGCTTGCGGGATAAACATACAAGGAAAAAATAAGTAGGTAACTCTAATTCAAAACGCAAGCCAAGAGAGAAAGGGTAGTCGGTAGCAGACTCACGGACAATATTGCGACACACCCGCAAGAGTGTGATAAAGGTGTGAAGTTAACCGCTACCCCCTCTACTTTTTCAATCAAAAGGTCTGCCTCTTTGGTTTGGAATTGACAGCAAGCGTTCCCAAACCGATACTGTTAAGTTAAATTACCCAAAGTTTTTTAAAATCAATAGTGGCATAGAAAAAATTGAGGTTAAGCGATGAACTTTGGAAAGGCTACAATAGTTCGCTTTATTTTATTAGTGGCGGGGGTTTTAGGTGCTGTAACAGGATTGGCATTTGGCTTCTCTAGCGGGCAAATAAATCTAATTCCGTTTTCAGACCTTACGTATGCAAACCCGCTTTCAGGAATTGTAATAGGCACTATCAGCATTTTACTAGCCTTAGCAGAAACAGGTGAACTATATCACCAATATCAAAAAAAGTAACAGACCCCTATGCCCCAATCAGATGCGTGGTCGGTTCATCACCCGACAGTTAACAGTCAAATCTAAACCCGCAAAAAAGAACAGAATTATCACCCGATTCTTAACACGTTAAGCCATCGCCTACGAAGTTAACAGAACCTTTCTTTTACCCCAATCAAAAGGGCTGCTCCTCTCTATCTTTCCTAATCAAATCGTCTGTTTATAAGTCATAAAGTTGGAAGAAAACTACTGATTCTTGCTTCATATTTTTTAAATACATTAAAAACTGACAATATAGTATGGAAAAGAATGAATTAACAAAAAATTACGCAGTTATTGATACTTCAACTTACGTTAAAGTAGCTAAAACAAGTGACATTCCTATTGGGGAAATGCGGTCTTTTATGATTGAAGGCAACGAATATCTGATTGCTAATGTGGACGGCAACTTTTATGCTATTGACAACACGTGTAGCCATTTGCGTGCTTCCCTCTCAGAAGGAGAATTAAACGGCAGAGTGGTGGTTTGCCCAAAGCATCATGCAAGCTTTGACGTGATAACAGGAAAAGCTCTGGCAGTACATGGATATGACCTTAACACGTATAATGTGAAAGTTGAAGGAACCGACATATTAATCGAACCCTAACTGTTACAATGTGTTCTTGTCAAAATAGCCGTTTTTATTATTCCCAATCAGAGAGGTAGGTTAGGGGATGGTTAGAATGTTAGCTTCTTGTGGAGAGAAGGTGGGAGTAATGGAAGAACCATCCCCTAACCAATTAATTCTCTAAAAGTCTGCGTAAAAATTTTTGCAGAAAAACACAAACACATCCTTCCAATCAAATGACTGGTCGGTTCATGGCAAACGAATCTTTACATGAAGAATCCGCAAACAAGGACTTTACAGAACCCTGTTTCAGGTTCTGTTACTTCTTCGTCAGTTGGGAGTACATGTTACTTTTCGTCTGCTAATAAAGCCAATGAAGCTTTACAAAATAAATTAACGCAAAAACAAAATCTATCAGTAAGATAAATAACAAATCTGGTTTTTTAAAAATTTTAATTAGTAGTTCTATGTCTCTTGAATAAAATCCGTATTCACTTCTATTGGCTAGTTCTCTATTCCAAGTATACATCTCGAAGAACTTAAAAACGCTATAGTCTACACCAGCTAGCAAACCTGAATAAAGAAGCGTTAAGGACAACCAACTGAAAAACCCTTGAAAGTTCATTTCTGGTAAAAGGGAAATTATGCCAACAACACAAGTAAAAAACAGCACAGCAAAAAATATTATAAATTCTTTAAAAAACTCTGCATTTCTTTTACCTACATTTTCACTCAAGATGCTTACCCCATCACAAGCTTTTCGCCTTTTTAATTTAAAGCTTTTTTCCTTTTTCTTTTGAGGTAGATTAGAGTTGAGTTATAGTGCTAGAGGTGGACATGGTTACGGGAACAATTTGTTGCGTAGAGCCAGAAGGGTTCAAGCAAAAAGAAGTGACCATGCAAAAGCCATAGACAGAAACCTTCATGCACCTAAAGCTAGAAGCGTAAAACAGTGGCTAAACGCACCAAACCGATTTGACTTACCAACAATAGATACAAACAAAAAAAGAAATTGAGTTTTAGAAGTTGATGTGCCAGCATCAATCTCTAAAATTTGTGTTTGAACTCTCTAAGTACCCAAAGACTTGCAGAACCGATAATTAGAGCATAGCCAGCCTGTAAAAGTGTGTTGTTTGCGGTGTAGTTTTCATAAACGGTTCCAAAAAACACAAAAAGACAGCCAAAGAACAGCATGAGAGGTGTGTATGTTTTAGGGTTTTGCAAGTTTATTTTCAATTTTCTATTCACCTCTTTTTCGTGGTAAACGACTACCAAACCCTCAAACATAGCGTTTTATTGACCGTACTGCTCTGTTAGCTTGGCTAAAACTTAAATGCATAAAGTTTGCATTTACCTAGTGCCGACAGTATGATTCAGAGCAGCGGTAACGGAAGTATAAGGCTTGCGTTTAGCCGCTCTGATTCTACTGTTAATTTGTAAGTCCTTAAAATAATTTTATTTAAACTTTTTAAATACCATACTACGAAAATTACCCTAAAGGAACAGCCCTTTTGTTTTTACTTGCGTTTTGTATGAGAGTTACCCATTTGTTTTGTCCTTCTATTGTTATTCCGCAAGCCTCGCTAGGGGTTTTTCCATCTAACGCTTGATGCGAACGTATGTAGTTGTGAAACAGTTGATAACCTGTTAAGATTGGGGTTTCTTTGACCTTTAATCCTCGCATGGTCTTTTCTCGGTCACGGATTTCACCGTTTAGGCGTTCCATTTTGTTATTGTTCTTGTCGCCTCGGATTGTTATGTGGCGTATGTGTTGGGTTCTGGGGTTCTTTTTACTGTAAAATTCCTTTGTGTACGCCTCATTGTAGGAGAACAACCCATCAGTTATGAAGGTCAATGGCTTTTTGTCCATTAACTCTTTTGACATTCTAAGCAGATTTCGAGCATCGTGTTTGTATTTGGTTTCTGCCACTTCTTGAGCAATCCAGAAGCGGGTTTCATCATCCATCATAGCGAACAGGTATTTTTGGTTCCCTGAGATTTTGATGTAGATTTCGTCTGCTCTCCATGTGTCGCTGACGTTTGGTTTGAGTGTTTCAACGTATTTCTGCATGAGGGTGATGTATTTTTTTATCCACATGAAAATGGTTTTGTGGGAAACTTCCACGCCTAAGAGCCGTAGGGATTTTTGGGTGTTTCTTAGGCTTTCACCACTGAAGTATAGTTGCATGGCAGTGGTTATGGCATGGGGATTGTGTTTCATACGTTCAAAGCCTATGTTTACTGTGAAGTAGTGTTTGCAATCTCGGCAAAAGAACTTCTGTATGGAGCCTGATTTGTTTTTGCGGATTCCATCTTTTCTTAGGTTGCTTGAACCACAAAAACGACAGTTTGAAATGTTGACTTCTTGAATAACTTGACCATGCGCTAAAACTTCTTTTCTTAACTGAACTGAGAAATCAACGGCATAGATGTGTTTGCAAATTGTGTGTCGCCAATGGTTGTCGGGGCACTCACAAACCCATTCTTCACCGTTTCGGCTAACCATGTATTCACCATGCTTAGATTGCGATTTGACAGCATAGTGGTCTTGGTCTACGCGTCTGACTTGACCGCTGCCTTGGGCTATTGCTTGCCCCCGTTCTTCCCGAGTGGTTGTCTGCATTTCAATCTACCTACAGATAGATAGTAGCGTTGGAATATAAACGTATTGGTAACCCGCACGATAGATTTAAATACGTTAAATAGGTAGATGTATAAGCAGAGGTTATGTGTATGAGTTTAAAAAGCACCGTTGGAATAGCCAAAACTGGCTCGACTTCATTAAGAGCAACAGTCCCCGAAGGTTGCGTAGCTTTCTTAGACCTGAAGGTTGGCGATAAACTAGAATGGAAAATGGACATCAACGAACAAAATGAAAGAATCCTAATTGTGCGCAAACAGACGTGACTGAAATGACTGAAAGAACCCCTGAACAAATAACTGATGAGTTCATAACTAATTTGCATAAAGGCAATTATGTAATTAATCCTAATGCAAATTGGGAAGCTTCTTATCCAGAACTGGGAAGAGCAAGAAAAGAGTTAGAGACTTCTTTGGAAAAATTCTGCAATCTTCGTTACGACTCTTCTAAGGTTGCGGAACTGCGGATAGTAGCAATAACTTGCATTTCAAAGATAAACAATGCTTGGCTCCGTAATCTTGTTAAAGAAAATCCTAGCATCGCAGCACAGTTGAAATTAGTTCAACAAGAAAATCAAAGCTTAAAAGAGTTGAATACCAAACTCGCTAAGGATAATGAACATCAAAAGAAGCAAATCGCTGAATTACATGAAACTATAGACCGTATTACTGCAAAAGGCTTGAACAAAGTTAACGGTGAATAAATTGATTGTCAAATGCTCTCACTGCCATCAGATATTTTCTGAGGAAGACTTTGATTCTCATGTATGCGACAGACCGTTGAAAGAGTGCAAATTCATCGAGGTATCGGAAATACTTGATGGTTCTTATGGAAACAAACGGTTAATTAATGGCTGGGGAACAGATGGAATACTTTATACTTTTGAGGTTGTACCGAGAAAAGCTATTCCATTAATGGAACCATTGACCAGACGAAAAGTAACAAACCAATCATGGAAAGATAAAACTGACGAAGACGTAACAGAACCCTGTTTCACAAGACTTTTATATTGGGTATGGGGTTCATGGTATCCTACAGTAATGGACGGAACCATAAATGACGATGATGGAACCAAGTAAAAAACCACTAAATGTACTGATTAAACAGTTGCATGGTAACATTGAAGTTGTTCTTAAAAATGGCTATGAATACAAGGGAAAAATGATAAAATGCGATGGGCACATGAATATTCTCTTGGAAGGCGCCACCGAATTCAAAGATGAACAATTAATGACCAACTATGGCAATGTGTTGCTTAGGGGAAATAACATCCTCTACATAGTTATGGACGCAAACAAGCATTAAAGCGCCAAACTTCTGGATTTTCCAGTTACAAAATCGTAGACTTCTTCTAGAGTCAAGTCTACGCCGAATTTTCGGCTGAAAAAAACCAGCACATTTTTTAAGTCACGCTCAAGCAACTCGCAAGCGTTTGTGTGCGTGGTTTTTACGGCTTGTGGCCAATCGATGATAAGCAAATCTCCGTTGGGTTTTAGGATGATATTGTATTCGCTTAAATCAGCGTGGATAACGTGTGCTTTTAGGTAGGCTTTTTTTATGTTCCGCAAAAGTTCTCTGAGGACCTTTTTGGCGTCGCCTATGTCTTTGTATTTGTAGAGCGGTGCGCCATCAATCATGCCCATTGCGATGATGTGGCGGTTGTGGCTGATTGGCTGGGGCACTGAAACGCCGTTTGCGTAAACCAGTTTTAGGGCTTCGTACTCTTTTTCTGCGGCGATGTGGGATTGGAAAAGCCATGAAGAATGTTCGCGGATGTAGCCTCTTTTGCGTCTAGTCTGCCTAAAACTTATCCTACCTAACCTGTGAAACTTGACTGCTACCCGTTTATAATCGGGGGTTAGTGCATCATAGACATCTGCTTCTTTTCCTACGCCCAAAGTCTGCCCAAAAGATGCGATGACTCCTGATTTTACAAGGTAGTTGATGGCTAGGCAGTCGTATCCTGCATAGTTTAAGGTGTGTCCAGCGTATGTTTCTTTGGTCTGGTAAATTAAACTCAACTTGTTTAATTTGCCCAGTGTGTATTGTACGCGTTCAAGCGGAAGTTTGGCGTATTTTTGGATCTGCTCTGTTGGAACAAATTCCCGTTTACTCATAGCTGCCTCAATTATGTGGAGAATTCGAAAATCTTCTCTTGTTAATTCTTTAAAAACTTTGACAGCTAAATCAGCGCTAGACATATAATCAGTTAATAGTTTTGTTTTCAACTATTAAAATTAGGCTTGTTTATGTGAAACTATTAGTGGAAATAAAGTACTTCCCCGCCTGTTAGCTTTCGATTTTGATTGTTGGATGGCGGCTAAAACGCAGCTTGAGGTACCTTGACAAATTCGCAGGAACACAGTTTTTCGATATTCGCTCACCAACCCCAACCTTGTTGAGTAAAATCTTATTTGCTGGCTCCACATAGCTTGTAGGGATGAATAGTATGAGTGAGCGGGAGCTCAGAGTTTCAAAAATAAAAGATGGCACCGTCATCGACCACATTCGGGGCGGGTTTGCCTTGGACGTAGTTAAAATTCTAGGTGTAACAGGCAAAGAAAAGCGGGTAATGACCATTGCAGTTAATGTTCCTAGTAAACGGTTTGGTGTAAAAGATATCATCAAAATTGAGGGAAAAGCGCTGAGTGCACAGGAAGTTAATCGAATTGCTCTGGTTGCACCTCATGCGTCAATAAACATTATCCGCGATTATGCTGTTATCAAAAAGCTGGAAGTAAAATTGCCCAAAACCATTGAAGGCATCGTTAAATGTACAAACCCATGTTGTATAAGCAACAGCGATGAACCAGTCACCTCAAAATTCTATGTGAAAAATGAGGAACCCTTGCTTTTAAAATGCCACTACTGCGGAATCACTCTAGAGCAAACTGACGTTTTACGGCAACTTTAGGGCAACTTTTCACTTGCCAATGCAAACAATGCTTCAAAGTCTCTTCTCGTCAGTTGCTTCCCCTTGCCTATAGCTGGACACTCCAGCGTAAAACTAAAAACATGTGTGTCTTGGTCGGCGGAGAATTTTAGTTCAAATGGATAAAACCTGCAAATCAGGGGTCTTAATTCGTAGATGCTACATTGGTTGTCCCGCAAAAAATAGCATTTCCCAGCGTTATTCTTCTTCATCTCATAGCAGTAAGGCGCTTTGTCGGGGGTTTCGTTGGCAAACTCTGAGGGCACCAAGCAGGTTTCCAACGAAATAGCCTTCACTTCAGAATCTAAAAGCAAGATGTTTCTTGTTTTTTGTTTTGTGTCACCGCAACACAAGCCGCACCGGTTGCATTCAAACTGCACATTATCTGGGTAACTGAAGTCCACTTGATTTCAACAAGAGTAAACCACAGCGTTTAAATAAAAACCTTAGGAGCTGCTTTCTGATTATTGAGGCTGTTTGTTGCGGTGTCCTTCGCCGTACTGGAAGGGTCTGTTTAAGTTTTTTTCTAGTTTCTTTTGGAAAACTTCATCCATATTCATGTCGGGGCAAGCTAAGCGGCTTGCATCCAAAATGTAAAAGACAACGTCAATTAGTTCTTCAGCGATTTTTTCCTGCGGCAGCCCCTTTTTCCATGCGTCGCTTGCTTCGCCAAGTTCGATGAAGGCAAAAAGCAGTTTTTTTGGTATGTCTTCGGGTTTGTTATAGAATCCTTTGGCTACAACTAAGACTTCGATTTCCTTTTTCATTTCTTCAAGGTGCATCTGTGTGTTCCCCTTCAAGTTACCAACACATTGGTTGGGCAATATAAAGCCAGTAGTTATGGTTCTATTGCAAAAATGCCGAATGCTGCCTTAAACTCTGGCGTATTAGCAGCTTTTCCACACACTTGATACAAGAGAACGGGCTTTTACTGTTTGAACAGTTTCATTAGCATAGGCATCAGTTCGCATCCGCGTTCAATTATACCTAAACTTCCGTTTGCGCATTCCCTCTCGCAGAATTTGACTGCTTTGCCGTCGCCAACTTTGCCGCCTGAAATAAGCACTGGAACAGGCGTATCACTGTGCACTTTCAGACTGCAGGGAGTAGCGTGATCAGTTGTTATGCAGATTATAGTGTCGTTTAAGGAAATCTGCTTGAGCAATGGTCCAAAAAAATATTTGTCAATTGCTGAGATTATTTGGGTTTTCAGGATACAGTTGCCGTCGTGTCCAGGTTCGTCGGGACCTTTGAGGTGAATATAGAAGCAGTCATATTTTGGCAACGCTTCAAGGAGAGCTTTTACTCGGACTTCACAGTCTTTCTGCAAATCCCCTGATGGAGGCGGAAGAAGCGACGCATCCATGCCTGCCAGCTGCGCTATTCCCCGTTCAGTGTGCATGTCCGCTAAACAGGCGAAGTTGACATTGTAGCGTTGGTTGATGTTGAAGAATTTAGGAAGCAAATGCCCTGCATCCCGCGTTAAAACCACGTTGGCTTTAAGTTTGCCTTCCGCAGCGCGTTTAATATTGAGAGCGTAGTTTTCCCATAGCACATGGGATTTCTTGATGAACTCGTTTACCAGCGCCGCGGAGATTTTGGCTGCTTCAGAGTTGTTGGTGGGTTGGCATGTTTGCAGTACCATTTCCACGTCGGCTTTTGCTACGCCGATGCCGTTGATGATGACATAGGCGGGGTCGCTGTTTGTTATGTCGCTTGATAGCGGGGTGCCGTCGCTTTTTATTAGTAAAACTGCTCGGTGCCCTAGTGTGTTTTGGAACTTAAAGGTGGCTGGGTAAGATTGCAACTTTACCTCGTTGTTTACGGCTTTAGTTAGTTCAGTTGCTTCTTCGGTGCTCAGTGTTCGGGCTACTCGGCGGTCAATTATATTTTTGCCTTCGCCTAGCGTGGCAAAGTTGCAACGTATGGCTAAGTCGCCGTCTTTCATGTCCAGCCCAGCGCCTATCGATTCGAGAACACCTCTACCTGTAC
>JBJKPJ010000208.1:0-6093 GCA_046706605.1 Bathyarchaeia archaeon
TCTTTACGCTTAGTAACAAGTTCTGTAATAAATCCAAGTTTATGAACGGCGAGACGCCCTATTCCCTTCTCGCCCAGGCAAACGCGTAATCCTCCTTCAGTGAAACGAGGTTTCATGTCTTTACCTCGTGCTTTTGAAAGAGTGCCTAGTTCAAGCCAGGAAGACAAAAGTTTTTGGAGCGTCATCCCGTGTCCTTTGTCTTTTATTCTGATATAACCATCAGGTTCGCTGACATGGAAGAAAGTAACCTCCACTATAGGAGCATTGGCATCGTAGGCATTCTTTACAAGCTCTGAGACCGCAGCTACCTCATCAGTAATAAGTTGCTCACCCAATAACTGCATCAGTCTTGCACGGGCTTCAATATGTGCCTCGCCGCTTTCAATAATTGAGATTTTCAAGTCCTCCAGTTGAATTCAGCTCGAAAGAACAAGATTCTAATTGGGTTGCCGAGAAGAACATCAATTTGATACAGATTTCCTTGAACCGATTAGTAACATAATTACAAGCAGTGTCCGATATTTCTGAGCCTATCCATTTGCGCCCGAGTTTGCAGCAGACTACGCCCGCAGTAGCCGACCCTGCGAATGGCTCATATATAACTTGGTTCAAGTTTGAAGAGCATTTAATTATACGCTCCAGAAGTGCCTCAGGTTTTTGAGTAGGATATCGATTCTTACACTTGCCTATTGATATGTCAGTCCACATATCTTGCAGAGACTTTCCGCGCATCTCGTCAAGATAGCGCTTAAGTAAAGGAACCTTGCCAACTGAAAAGGCGATTCGTCCATCAGCAAATAATGCTTTCATCTTTGCTTCGCTATATCGCCAGTAACGCTTTACGCCCAAAAAATCATATTGAGGATTACCTTTCTCTGCGCCTCCAGGTCCAGTCAAATCGCCTACAGCATATCTTCTCTCAGAATTAGCTTCAAGATACTTGTAAGTTCGTTCCAAATACTTCAAGTCATATGGAAGGAACTGTTGATTCCAGGTATATTTTTGGGAACCTGTGTAAACTAAAATTGTGTCATGAATTCGACCTAAATGACGGCTGCCTTGTTTTGAATCATTATGAGCAGATTGCCTTTTCCAAATGATTTCATTTAAAAAGTTGTTGATACCGAATATTTCATCAGCAAGCACTTTTATATAATGTGAAATGTGCCAATCGCAATGAATATAAAGTGAACCAGTTGGTTTAAGAATCCGCTTAAACTCTTCCAAACGTGGTTTTAACCAATTAGAATATTCTAAAGCATTTGTCCATCTGTCATCAAAACTACATCCGTTCATGCTGTGAAATCTACCAGTAAAAAAGGGCGGGTCAGCGTAAATTAAATCAACTGAAAAATCGGGAAGACGCTTTGAAGTTGTTAAGCAATCTTCATTAAAAAGGACATAATCGCCGAGCGAGTTAGCAGGAATATCCATGTATTTATCTCTTGCTATCTTTATGTGGTTTAAGAACTTAAGACTTGTGCATCCGTACAAATCCGCTGAAAAATCATTTTTAATATTTTTACAAAAAAAGGCTTAAATATGCATAATATTGCCAAAATTTGGCTGTTGATTTGTGATTTAGACAACAATATAGAGCCGCTAGGTTAAATGCATAATGAAATTTGTCTTAACGCCAGTTATGGCAACTAATTGGTGGGTCCATGTTTTGGTCCTCGTTTAAACTTATTTTACTGGATACTGAAAATTGCTTTTTTAGGGCGAGTTATCCATTTTTTCAGCTATGATAGAATGATGGGGAAGTATGCGCTAAGAAGTAGGGCGTATGGGGGCATTTTGCTTAAAGTGGCTTGAAAATCACCCATTTCAAGTAAGCAGGGACCAAAATATGGTCGTTTCATTGCGAAAGATATGAACATTTCAAGAATGATGTTTATTTGCTATACAAACGGAAATTAATAAGTTATTTTTGGGCTTGATTTTAGTAAATAAGTCTAAAATGCACCTATTTCATAAGAAATTGCGGTTTCAAATGGACAAAATCGCCGCCTCATATAAAGACCGACGAAAATCTCCATGCGAAGCAAAACAGCTGTTTCTTCGACTAAGCTTCGGTTCCAACTGCATCAAAAACCGCAAATAACAGCGTTATAATTAGGTTAAAATACAGTAGCGTTTAGCGTTCTAGAAAAGCTACGTTTTGACGTTTTGCAGCGTAAAACCTGCCGAGCGTGTGTATGGCGTTAGATAGACAATTTCTTAATAATTAATAATTTTATTGCAGTGCTAGATGCTATACCTACCGTAACCAGTTTAAAGGGATTTTTTAGATTTCTTAATAAGAAATAAATTACTAATTACTAAGAAACCCATATCCCACTGCATATACCCCCGTCGGTTAGTTTTTTTCGGCAGGTTCCGCCTTCGGCTGCAACAATTCATTTTTCAATTTTTGGATTTCGCTCTGCATCTGTTTGATTGATTCGTCGTAGTCTGCTAAAACTCTCTTAATTATTTGTCCGCTTTCATCGATTGGCGTTGGGTCTTCAGGGTTTTCAACCCAACGGTCTGTAAATCTGCCGCTGGTGGTTTCAAAGCACTTGAAATGAGACTCATTTTTACGTAGAAGTTCACGCCTTTGTGTTATAGCATCGTATAATTTCTGCTGAAGCAATTCAGCCGCTAAATGGGTTTGCACTGAATGAAATGCATGAGGGGTCATGTGTTCAACTGCTATGAATGCGTCGATGATTTTACCTATTATCTCGCTGCCGTTCGGTTGCTTTCTCATCCAATCTATCTGCTGCTTTGTCAATGAAACTGCGCTCGGATACTTTGTTTTCATTTTGATTTGCCTCTTCTGCGCCGAACATTCGAGTTTGTTGGTAGCTGCCTCTCTTCTGCTTGAATTTCTTGACTTCTTCTGATTATTGTAGCTGGTTTGGTTAGTGGTTTCGAACATTTTATGATGACTTCTGCTCCATCAATAAGTACCCAGTAATTTAGAATCAGTTCCGTATAATCGTCTCTAAGTGCTGGAGTTTCTTTCAATAGTCGTCTGACATTAGGCTTTACTTCACTTGGCGTTCGTTTCATTCGTTTATTCTCCTTTGTTTTTGAATTGTAGAGCTGAGCGGGATGAGAGCAATACGATTTGGGAAGTGAACAGAACCGAGCTTTCTGTTCATTAGTTATCATTGCTGCCACCTTTCCGCGTTTACAATTCGCGAACTGGGAAGCGTGAAGCCCTCAGCACGAAATGTGCGGTGACTGCCCGTTTGGTTTTGTCAAAATGTGTTCGTCGTTTTTCTGATTCAAAAGTGAATTCAAAGTTTTGTCCATCGTGTTTCTGGCTAATTATTGCGGCGAATGCTTGTGGATTGTTTATGCTAAGTGGCTCGGATTCGACATCAAATAATTCTTTAAGCATTTCACGTATTGTTGGTGACTTTAAGCCTGTATCGCCTGTGAAGCGGTAGTCCCAACTTAAAGGCTGATTGGTGTCTATTGAAGCGGGCACTAAAACTTTGAGAAAAATCTCTTCCGTCGTTATTTTGCATCGTTCACTGAATTCTTCGGCTGCAACAAGATTTGCGTATTCTTTATCGTGTAGTCTTTGAAGTTCTTCTTCGGCGTATTTTTCATATTCTTTGATTGCTTTAGTTTCATCGTAATGTAAGCGCTTGTCAATCCAATGGTTGCGAGCTAGCTCTGCTTTGGTTGTGTTTTTGTTTCTAATTGCCATTGCTATTCGTGCCGTACTCCAAGCTGTTGCATCTTTTTGTTTGTCAATTTCTTTTTGCAAAGCGCTCACCATTCTCAAAACTGCTTGATTCCCTGTTTATGCATATTCAAATGTTTACCGCAAGAAGGGCATCGCTTTGGGTTCTCTATCCTTTTTTGCCAGTTATAGCCGCATTTTGGACATTTTTTAGTTTCCATTTTTGTTTCCTCCTTAATGATAAAGCATATAGGCAACTATTGATACATAGTTTACTATGTGGTACTAACATGGTTTACTTAAAACGCGAACAAATTGCTGCGCTAATATATGCGCAATTGCACAACAATGGCGAGTTAGGCTACAATGAACTTTTTGCTAAAATTCACGAATATCAAGAGGCAAACCCGAAAAAGTACCGCGGAAAACTAAGTCGTCGAATCTTTAACAAGTATCTTAAAGCAATGCATGAGCAGGAAATAGTTAAAACTATTGGCAAGAAATATGCCTTAGCAGAAGATGACAAAATCCGTCGTCAATGGGCTTTTAATGAGTTGGTCTTAGCAACCGCAAATTTTCTTTCGCTAATTCCTATTGATGTAGACCATGAATTAATCACAGAAGATTTGGCATCGGAAACTATTGGAGAAGTTAATAGGGTTTTGAAAAATATGAATAAAAATGACATTGTTAGAATTAGGGAAGTAGCTGAGTATCTTCTAAAGAGCATTGACAGATATCAAATGACTGAGGGACAAAAATGAAAGTGATTTGCTCCGTTTGTGGCACCGAAGGGTTCTTAGAGAAACGCGGTTCAAGTGCTCGGGTAAAACATTATTTGAAATTTGAGAATGGGAAAAGAAAATACAGATATCACACCGTAGATTACCAAAAATTGATTCCCATTGATTCCCAAAATAATCTGGGAATAAATAAGCAAGACTTGAGCCCCTTTGGGGCGAAAGAAGTGCGGAGGGTGGGATTTGAACCCACGAACCCCTGCGGGATAGGAGCCTCAGTCCTACGCCTTTGGCCATGCTGGGCGACCTCCGCGTGCTGTGTTCGGAGAATATAGTTTCAGGGGACTTTTAAAGGCTTACCTTTGGTTTGGCGTAAAAGTTTTAGGGTAAGGTTACGTATTGGGTTTTATGGTGTTATGTGTGGTTTTTGGTGGATATGTTTAAATCACGCTGCATATAACGCTGTTATGTTATTTAGGCGATAAAAAATGAAAATTAACGACACAATTCTTGAAACAATCGGAAAAACCCCCCTCGTCAAAATAAATCAACTCACCCAAGGTGCCGCCGCATCCGTCGTGGCAAAACTTGAATCCAAAAACCCCGGCGGCAGCGTCAAAGACCGCATTTGCCAAAACATGATAGCAGAAGCCGAAAAGCAAGGTATCCTAAAACCCGGCGCAACCATAATCGAACCCACCAGCGGCAACACCGGCATCGGCTTAGCCATGGTCGCCGCCGTCAAAGGCTACAAACTAATCCTCACCATGCCCGACTCCATGAGCATAGAACGCCGCAACCTGCTGAAAGCCTACGGAGCGCAGCTTGTCCTCACGCCGGGCGCTGAAGGCATGGGCGGCGCCATCAAAAAAGCCGAAGAACTCCATACATCCAACCCGGGTAGCTTCATGCCCCAACAATTCAAAAACCTAGCCAACCCCAAAGTACACCGCGAAACCACGGGACCCGAAATCTGGGAAGACACTGACGGCAAAGCCGACATCCTCGTCGCAGGCGTAGGCACAGGCGGAACCATAACCGGCATCGCCCAGTACATCAAACCAAAAAAACCAGACTTCAAAGCAATCGCAGTGGAACCCGCAGCCTCAGCTGTACTCAGCGGCGGATCAAAAGGACCTCACAAAATCCAAGGCATCGGTGCAGGTTTCAAACCCGATGTGCTCCAACTGGAGTTGATTGATGAAATCTTCAAAGTCACCGACGACCAAGCCCTTGACACTGCAAGGCAACTGGCTAAAAACGAGGGCATACTAGTCGGCATCTCCTCCGGAGCCGCAATGTACGCTGCCCTACAAATTGCCAAACGCGCCGAAAATAAAGGTAAACTCATCGTTGTAATATTGCCCGATACAGGCGAGCGGTACCTTAGTACTGTGCTCTTCCAAGAGCCAGCTGCGCCTGCCCCAACCATATAACTTATGTTGAAAACAGCTTTCTTATATTATCCAACTTATCATAAAATAGACGGATACAAAATGACCACCAAACCAAACCAGCCCCTGCCAAAAGAATGCCAAGAATGCAAAAACAAAAACCTTGAAGTTGACTGTTGGAACCCTGACCGCATGCTCCAAGCCCTACTGCAAAACACCGATAAAGTAGAGCAGAAATGGGTCGAGAAAGGCTTGCCGAGTCTAGTGGATCAGATCC
>JBJKPJ010000209.1:0-1116 GCA_046706605.1 Bathyarchaeia archaeon
TATAAGTACTTGCCCATGGACAAATACAACATCACTGGCAGGAACCTTCTCTCCGTGATAAGCAGCCGTGGCTGTCCATATCAGTGTCCATTCTGCGTAGCTTCGCTTATGTTTGGTGCGCCGTTTAGGGCAAGAAGCCCGAGCAAAGTGCTTGATGAAATAGAGTGGCTCCGAGACGAGTTTGGCGCTGAAGGAGTCGCCTTCCAAGACGATACACTCACATTTGACAAGAACCGCGCCATAGAAATCTGCGACGACATGATAGAGAGAAAAATTAACCTACCATGGGGCTGCGGAACCCGCGCCGACGCCGTAACCAAAGACCTTGTCACTAAAATGCAAAAAGCAGGCTGCGATGAAATTATGTTCGGTGTGGAGTCAGGTTGCCAACGAATGCGGGATGTTCTAAAAAAGCGGGTTACAAATGACCAGTGTGAAAACGCAATTAAATGGACCAAAGACGCAGGGATATTTGTCACGGTTTCAGTAATTTTGGGTTATCCTGGCGAAACAAAAGAGACATTGCAAGAGAGTTTGGATTTTGTGCGCCGAGCCGAGCCTGACGATGTGTGGCTTTGCCACGCCACACCTTTCCCAGGAACTGAGCTTCGTGAACTGGTGAAAAGTTATGGTTGGAAGATGTCTGATAAGTGGGAACTGTATAATACGATGAACCCCATTTTTGAAGACCCTGCCCTCCCAGCTAAAGAAATAGCGGAAATGAGAAAGGCCTTTTACAATAAGTTCTACACACCAAAATACGTTATGCGCCAAGCCGTAAAAGGCTACCTAAAAGGCAACTTGTACAGCAAAATCATGACCAGAACAGGAGCCAACTACATGCTTTGGCGAGCAATGGCAGCCCTCAAACTTATGTAAATGCTTCAATGGTTTGCAAACCAAAAATCTTCTAATTATAAAAAAAGAAAGGAAGATGAATCCTTTTTTATGCACCAGGGATGGTTCGTTTGCGCTGCATCAAAACAATAACTGCGCCCACAATGATGATAGTGACAATTATGCCAGCAGCAGAACTCAAAACATACATGTCAGTATTTGAAGCCGGCGGAACAGACGAAGGCGACGGAGTAGCTTGTTGGGGCATAACGTTAAATG
>JBJKPJ010000210.1:0-1726 GCA_046706605.1 Bathyarchaeia archaeon
ATCTCACGCCACCATACGATATAGGGATTAAACTGTAGAAAATGTAACCTACTGCAACGTATAATGCTATGTTTAATGCTAATCCAGCAACATCGATTGCTTTTAAAGTCGTCATCTTAACTTTTGCGTCCTAGTTGTTTAATGGTTGACGCTGTTGAGAGTTCTTTTTTATAGATAAAACTTCCCTATGAACAGTTTAAACATGTTTAAACATGGTGGGTTTTTGGCGTCGGGCAAGTTCAGTATGATCATGCAGGTACTCTTGCTCTGTAGGTATAGGGTTGGGTGCTTTTTGGCAGGGCGAATGGTGTTGGTAGTCGCGTTTTTTGATTTCTGCTACTTGTTCGCTATGCCTAAAATAAAGTCGCTCAACGCGGTTTTGGAAACGCAGGTTTTGGGGATGTTTGTGGTAGCTTTGTATTTGCCCAAAGGTGCACCAACAATGCAGTGAAGTCCAGCGTGTTCGCCAAGCAAGTGTTGACGGTCAAGTCAGAAACAGGAACACACCAAATTTCGCGCCAAACAAACCACCAAAACACCTAATTGTAAATAAGAAACTGGAAACTAATAAGAATAAAAGGCAGGCAACTATTTTTTGTGCCGCTTAATTCTGTCTTGCCGTTGCTCTTTTTTGCGCCAATCTCTTTTGCGTTGTGTTTGCATTGAAAAGCGTTCTTGGCGTGGGACATCGAGTTTTCTGTACCGCGAAACGTTCATGTAGAATGTTTCAGTTGAGATTTTGTTGTCTTTTAGGTTTTGAAGGTTTTGGTTTAGTTCCTCTTTTGATTGGGGGTCGCTTACCTTGCTGAATGCTTCTTCATAAACAAGGTATGCGGCATGGAACGGAAAATTCGAGAGGTCATCGATTAAAAGTTTCTCAATTTGAGGGGGACTAGATTGTTGGTTTGATTCTTCAGTCATGTTTATTCCGCTTAATTGTACGCAAACAAGTGTGCTTTCACCCTTTTATAGTGTGTGCCCAGTTTTGTGGCAAAACTGTTTTGCTCAGTTGCCTGAAAAGACCTACTTATTCGTCAGGCAGTCTCGAATTTTTTTGGCATCTATCTCCAGTAATTCGGAGCCACGTAGATTAGTGTGGTCACGGTAAGCTTTGCCATGATTGAAACCTTCCTGCGGCTTTAGTGGAATAACGTGGACATGGATGTGGAAAATTACTTGCCCTGCTGCCCACCCGTTGTTCTGCACAAGTCTGATTCCCTCAGCACTCACTGCATCCCTCACAGCGTGCGCAACCCGTTTTGCAATTTTAAACAGGTAGGCGGCTTCTTCTTCGGGGATTTTGTAGATGTTTTCGTAGTGTTTTTTGGGAACCACTAAGGTGTGTCCTTCGTTGACGGGGCGGTTACTCAAAAAAGCGACCACCTGCTCATCTTCGTAAACCATACACGCGGGCGATTTGTGTTGGATTATTTGGCAGAATACACAGTCTTGAGCCATCGGGTCATACCTTTTAGCGGTTTAATGTTAGGATAGTGCTTTAATACAATTCCTCTGTCAGTAATACTTTATGGAAACGTTAGTTGACGACATCGGCAGTTTCCCGTTGCCAGAGCACATAAAAAGAAACGATTATGGTAGAGCTTATGAACAAACACGGGAAGACATAATCAAAGGCAAAGACCCAACCGAAGACGAGTTTTTGAAGAAAAACTTCTGCGACGTTGTTATTGGGTCGTTTAGAAAAAAGATGGCAACAGGGCTGGAT
>JBJKPJ010000211.1:0-2577 GCA_046706605.1 Bathyarchaeia archaeon
CATTTAACGTTATGCCCCAACAAGCTACTCCGTCGCCTTCGTCTGTTCCGCCGGCTTCAAATACTGACATGTATGTTTTGAGTTCTGCTGCTGGCATAATTGTCACTATCATCATTGTGGGCGCAGTCGTTGTGTTGATGAATCAGAAGCGAACTATCCCCGCTCCCAACGTAAAATAGGAAAACCTCTTTTCCTTTCTTTTTTTATTTTCATAGAAATATTTTCAGAAATACAGCTGCCCATTTTTTTGTTCACGCTTCATTTTTAAACCATATATCTCAAAAAGTCAGCTTTAGTTATGGAATTTTTTATAACTAACCTTGCCGACTAAAGTATCCATAATGGTAAGTGCAGTATGAACAAACTTGACGGGTTCCTAAGGTTAATGCGTCCAGTTAACTGTGCAATGATGGGTTTTGCCGTGCTTGTTGGTGTGGTTCTTGCAAGTATCTTTCCCTCGCAACCCGCACTTAGCCAACTGGGTAGCCTTAACTGGCAAAACATCCTGTTTGGTTTTTTAACTGGATTCACGTTTTGCGCAGCTGCCATGGTCATCAACGACTATTATGACCGCAGAATCGACATCATAAACGAACCCCATCGTCCAATCCCCAGCGGCACCATAAAACCCAATGAGGCGTTTGCGTTTATGGTTTTGCTTGTTGTGGTGGGCTTTGTATTTTCGCTTCTTGTAGTGCCGTTTGGTTTGCTCTGTTTTGTCGTAGCCGCAATCTCTTTAGCTATAACTGCAACGTACCTAACGGTGGGCAAAAAAAGCGGTTTGCCTGGTAACTTTTTAGTAAGCGCTTGCGTAGCTATTCCTTTCATTTATGGCAGCATCACTGCTATCGGAACTGTAGGCTTAAACGTGTTGCTTTTTGCTTCTATGGCTTTCCTTTCCAATACGGGCAGAGAGATAACCAAAGGCATCGTGGACGTTAAAGGCGACAGCGCTTTGGGTGTTAAAACGTTGGCGGTGAGGTTTGGGGAGCGAGTGGCGGCAGTAGTGGCTGTGGCGTTTTATGTTTTTGCTGTGGCTTTGACGCCTGTGACGTGGTTTTTGGGGCTGGTGGGTTTTTGGTTTATTCCGTTTGTGTTGGTCACAGATGTGGGTTTGGTGGTTTGCTCGGTGATTCTGCTTATAGATCACACTAGGGAGCGGGCGCGGAAAATCAAAAATGTGGTGCTTTTGTTGTTTTTGGTTGGGTTGCTTGCGTATGTTTTCGGGGTTTTAAGGTTTTAGTTCTGTTTCATAGTCTAAATTTTGAAGAAAACAGTGGTTAAAACCATAAAAAGAAGTGTTTTTCTGACATAAACACTCATAAACCGTCTTTTTCTGTTTCAACATATATACCTGCATGTTAAAAACAAATAAAAGCCCATGCCCACGCATCTGTCCATGGAAGATGATTACATGTCTGAACATTTCGCTAAAAAATGGGAAC
This sequence comes from Bathyarchaeia archaeon, assembly GCA_046706605.1. GTDB lineage: Archaea > Thermoproteota > Bathyarchaeia > Bathyarchaeales > Bathycorpusculaceae > Bathycorpusculum. The sequence goes on from JBJKPJ010000211.1 coordinate 1,446, forward strand.
AACAACGAGGCAACTCATTTGGCAAAAACGTGCGGGACCTAATACAAACACCTGCCCCCCTCAAACCACAACTCGACAACGCCTGCCGAAAACTAGACGTCCAAATCAACAAACTAGATCAGGCAAACGAACGCTTCACACAAAAAGACAAAGCCCTATTTGCAAAACTAGTCAATGCCTACACCCAACATGACCAAGCACACGCAAACATCTACGCCACGGAACTCGCTGAAATCCGCAAAATGTCAAAACTAATCATGAACGCAAGACTAGCCCTAGACCAAGTAGCATTAAGAATCCGAACCGTCTCAGAGCTTGGTGACGTTGTTTCAGCGCTGGGTCCATGCGTCGGTGTTCTTCGCAGTGTACGCTCTGGATTAGGCGGCGTTCTACCCGAAGCAGAAGGTGAACTAGGCGACATAGGCAACATGCTAAGCGGCTTGATGCTTGAAGCAGGAGCAAACAGCGGGATGTCCCTAAACTTTGACTCCGTAAACGAAGATGCTTCAAAAATCCTCGCTGAAGCAGCAACCGTAGCAGAGCAAAAAATCAGCGCAAACTTCCCAGACCTGCCTCCGGGAATGTCGAGCGGAGAAGCAAACAAAACCCAAACTTAGAACTCTTCCCCTTTTCTTTTTTTCATCGAAAATTTACTTTTAGCTCATGGCAAAGTTAATAGTTGTAGCAACATAGCGTAATTATCGCCAAAGCAACTAACCCTAAGGCAATCTTCTCCAGATTGTCAAGTATGTAAGATGTCTGTTCTAATGATTGGACTTATATTTGCCCTGTCACGCTAATCATTCTGAGGATACCCCTGTTGAATGGCACTAACGAGACAGAGCTTGAATATGCTCTGCGAGGCAAAGCTTGGAAAGTTTATTGGTTTCTGCTAAAAACAGGTAACCCAGTTGGCGTCCGCGAAGTCCAACGCGCCTTGCATTTTAGCAGCCCCAGTATTGCCTTTCACCATCTTGAACAGCTCAGAGAACTGGGCTTGGTTGAAAAGCAAGATGTAGGCGGCCACTATGTGCTTGTTGGGCAAGTAAAAATCGGCGTGCTACGGCACTATGTCAAGTTGGGTAAACTCCTATTTCCACGTTTCTTCTTTTATGCACTGTTTTCTACAGTG
>JBJKPJ010000212.1:0-26226 GCA_046706605.1 Bathyarchaeia archaeon
TTTCTGTTTTGGCGAAAAAAAGACACGGCAATGCCGACTATTCGGAGAACTGCGGGTTGGGCGCTGGTTTTTGAGGCGGTTTTCTTCTTAGCTCTCATTCCGTCAATTATCGCCGCATTTGCCTACAACTTAACCAGCGAAAACCTTTTCTATTTTGGGCACACCCCCGGTGCGCTTTTGCTTTTCGGCACTGCCATCCCATGCCTTGCCGTAGTGCTGGTGGTTCCGCCGCTCCTGCTCAAACTTCGGTCAGCCATCGTTAAGGAGAAGCCAACGCTGGAAATCGCTAAATGGGGTAGCGCAGCGGCGGTGGGGTACTTGTTTTCGGTTTTCTGGTTCACCTACACAATGCTCTGGGCAGGCGGCATATTGGTTCCCTACCAACGGGTCTACGAGCAATACGGGATTAGCTTCCTGATGCAGCCAGCAAACCTGCTCAGCTTCGGATTAACTTTCTTTGGTCTACTTGCTTTATCCATCGCTGGGTTGGCGTTGGCTATGCCCGCCATCAAAAAACAATCCACAACCCTTAACCTTCGTTTGATTGGCGTGGTATTAGTTGCCTTTGGCGGCTACTTTGTTTTCAACGCTTTCTACTATTACCTTACAGGTGACTACGCAGCGCACCCCAGCGTCTGGTACGAGGTGATAAGCCCTATGCATAATCCCAACTTATGGGTCATAGGACTGATAGCAGTTGGGTTGCCTCTTATAATGCAAAGCAGGAAGCAAAAAGGGTGAGGTAGTTCAAGGAAGCCCAACGGATAGCTTTCGGTGTAACCCTACAAAAGAAAAATCCTGACAAAATGGAATACCCTCGTGAGAGTTAACATCTAAATAGACTCAAAATAAGCTTTTTTGCTTTTTACGGAAAACGTTAAGTCAAAGTCCAGAAATCCCTTTAAGAGCAAGCTGGTCTAGTACGGTTTAAGGTGGCGCAGTGCGTGGCGAAAACAACAATCAACGCTAACAATTCAGACAAAAAGCCAGTGGATACTGCGCAAACCCAAGCTGCAATCTTGAGTTCTGAAGACAGCGTGTCCCTTTCCATCCAAGACCTTATGGCACAGCTGAACACTTCGCCTCAGGGGTTAAATTCTGAGCAGGCTGCTGAACGGCTTGAAATTTATGGTCAAAACGAGTTAGCACACGAACACAAACACTCGGCCATCAAAGAGTTCTTGTTACATTTCAAAAGCCCACTAGTCATTATACTTTTAATCGCAGGCATAATCTCTGGGTTTCTGCAGGAATACGCTAACGCAGCAATCATATTAACTATAATTTTCATCAGCGTCGTCTTGGATTACTACCAAGAAAGCAAAGCAGAAAAAGCCGCCCAATTGCTCAAGCAGAAAGTTACTTCAACAGCCACTGTGCTCCGCGATGGAGTAAAAACTGAGATTAAACTTCCTGAAATTGTCCCAGGCGACATAATCTTTCTCTCCGCAGGAGACATTACCCCCGCTGACTCCCGGGTCATATCCGCCAAAGACTTGTTCGTTAACCAATCGGCGTTAACGGGCGAATCGTTCCCTGTGGAGAAAACAACCAACCAAGTAAAAGGAAAAGCTGGTTCTATCGTTGAATGGAACAACTACTGCTTTATGGGAACATCAGTTGTCAGCGGCACCGCAACAGCAATGGTTGTCAGAACAGGAAGTACAACCGAATACGGCAAAATAGCCAAAAAACTAATCGAGAAACCGCCAGAAACCGAATTTGAACGCGGCATCAAGGGCTTTGGATATCTCATCATGCAGGTCACCTTCTTGCTGGTTATGTTTGTTTTCTTAATAATCTCTATACGCAACGCTTCCACTAAAGGTGTAGTGGAGGCATTGCTCTTTGCCGTTGCCTTGGCAGTCGGGTTAACGCCAGAACTTTTACCTATGATTATCACCATCAACCTCTCCAGAGGTGCCATGGCGATGTCAAAAAAAGGCGTCATCGTCAAGCGGCTCTCCGCCATAGAGAACTTTGGCAGCATGAACGTGCTGTGTACGGATAAAACAGGAACCTTAACCGAGAACCGCATCAAACTGATATTAAACGTGGATTTGGAAGGCAAAGACGACGAAAAAGTGTTTCTCTACTCGTTCTTAAATAGCAACTTCCAAACAGGATTACGCAGCCCACTGGATGAAGCTATCTTAAAACACAAAGAAGTCGACGTGGCTGAATACCAAAAAATCGATGAAGTTCCCTTTGATTTTATCCGCAGGCGGGTCTCTGTGGCGGTTGAGCAAGAAGGACAAAGGTACTTTATCGCTAAAGGTGCACCTGAAGAGATCCTCAAAGTCTGCTCGTTTTATGAACTGGATAAAATTGTAGCCGATCTTGATGCGGATACAGGCAAAAAAATCGAGCAAAAATATCAAGATTATAGCGCTGAGGGTCTGAGAGTTTTAGGTGTAGCCTACAAACGCCTCAAAGTCGACAAGGCTGTTTATTCAATAAACGATGAAAATGACATGGTGTTTTTGGGTTTTGTAGCATTCCTTGATCCGCCTAAAGAAACCGCCAAGCAATCTATCCAGTTGCTGACTAAAGCAGGCATTGAACTGAAAATCCTAACAGGCGACAACGAGTTAGTAACCAGAAAAGTCTGCAATGAGCTGGGCTTTGAATTAAAAGGTGTTGCTGTAGGAAACGACATAGCCAACATGACAGACGAAGCACTTATGGCAATTGTCGAAGAGGCAAACGTTTTCTGCCGCGTAAACCCCATCCAAAAAGACCGCATAATCAGCCTGCTAAAACGCAATGGACATGTCGTGGGCTACATGGGTGATGGCATAAACGATGCGCCTTCCCTCAAAACCAGCGATGTTGGTGTTTCAGTTGACAACGCCGTAGATGTTGCCAGAGAATCCGCAGACATCATCCTTTCCAGAAACGACCTGACCGTACTCGCGGAGGGTGTGTTGGAAGGAAGAAAAACTTTCGGCAACACAATGAAGTACATTATGATTGGTGTTAGCTCCAACTTTGGTAATATGTTCAGTGTTGCTGGTGCTGCTTTGTTTTTGCCTTTCTTGCCTATGTTGCCTGTGCAGATTTTACTCAACAACCTGCTTTATGATTTTTCCCAATCCACAATTACAACTGACAGGGTAGATGACGAATACGTGGAAAGACCCAAACGCTGGGACCTTGCATTTATCCGGCGTTTCATGGTGACCCTAGGTCCAGTGAGCTCCCTGTTTGATTTCTTAACATTTTTTGTTATGCTTATTTTCTTCTCTGCCTCAGCGCCGCTATTCCAAACCGCATGGTTTATTGAATCCTTATGCTCACAAATCTTAGTCGTCTTCATAGTTAGAACCAGACAGCAACCCTTCTGGAAAAGCAAACCTAGCAAGTACCTCGCAATCAGCAGCGCCACCATAATCCTGTTTGCTTTACTGGCCCCGTTTACACCTCTTGGCAAACTATTCGGATTTGTTACCCCACCGCCCTTGTTCTATGCCGCCTTAACCCTACTTCTACTAGCCTACTTGGTATTGGCAGAAGGCGTAAAAATATGGTTCTTCAAACGAAACGCCTACCGCCTTGAACAGGTGTTGGTGCCCAAACGAACCTTTTACGTTAACCGCACAACCAAACTGATGCAAGATATGATAGCAACCGTAAGCCTAAAAGTCGAAGATGAATTCACAATTGAATCTTTAACTGATGACTTAAACAGCGCCATCACCTACCCCATCAACTCCAACCAGATAGCACGAAACCTTCAGTATCTGCGACGTTCAGGCTTAATCAGCGTGGACTGGAACAAACGCACTATAAAACGAGAAAAAGCTTTAACTGAATACGTCAAAAAGAGCATCATTGCAGGTCCCATGTGGCAGTCTATAAGAGAGGACTGGCGAAAAATCCACAACCTGATTTTAAGCAAACATGGCGAGGTCAATCCTGACTACCAGCAAATCCTGTTAACACAGTAAACAAAGTTACGAGTTCGCTGTGAATTTTTTGAGCTGCTCTTTAGTTAATCCTGCGCCAGGCGTGGCATCCAAACGTTTCTGCAAAACACCCCGCTCAAAAACTAAAACAGTTGGATAGTAATCAATATGGTACTTTTCGCATAACTCGGGTCTATCATCAATCACTACCTGAACGCATTCTGTTGGATTGTTTTTTGCTTATTCCTCAAATATTGGCAAAAACCGCTGGGAATGAGGACACCACGTTGCATAAAACAAAACATATGCCCTTGGTTTAGTTTTTAATTCTTCATTTAGGCTATCTTCAGAAGTGGTTTTAGATTTTTTTCCGAACATCAAATCACCTCACGGTCTTCTTCAGGATAATGGCTGCTGTCACAAAAAGGCTTATTTTGCGATTTTCCACAGCGGCAAAGCGTAACGCGGTTGCGAGCCTCGTAGGTTTTTCCTTCAGACGAAAAAACAGGAATCCCCCCGCGAATCCAAAGCGGACCACTAACCTCTTTACTTGGGTCTTCAATTAAACCAATTGATTTTTCAAGTGTTGGCTCAATGGTCTGACCCGTTTTTTTGTCTATTACCACCAATCTGCCAGAGGGACAATCACAGGCGTTTCTGATGGAGTTTTGTTTAGTCTCAAGCTGGTCTGATTTTGAAATTTCATCCCAAATGTCGCCGCCACGGTGACAAAACCTTGCAGAAGCGCAGAGCATCTCGACGTCTTTTAGGGTCAATTCGGGTCCTTCAATTGTTTTGGTTATTTTCTCAAATGGCAGAATGTTGCTTGTTTCGGTTCCGTCAAAATTTGCTTTGATATGTGAGCCATCGCAGAAGGGTTTGGTTTTTGATTGCCCACAACGGCATAGTATATAGTTGGATGGAGTTTGAAGGTTGTTTTGAAATTTCCATGCAGTGGGAATGTCAGAGTTGCCACATTGAATTATTGCGGGAAACAGGGGGATGCGCCCTGAAACTAAGTAGGGACCGTTTTTTAGGACCTGAATTTTTGTGTTCGTTTGCACGCTTCATGCTCCAAAAAAGCATCGTTGCTCTCTTAATTGAAAATAATAAACGTCAAGTAATAAGGGTTACACTTTAAAAATATCTTTTTAGCGGTGCATGTTGTAGAAAAGTTAAACCCGAAATCTTCTTTAAACCCTTACGCCTATTTTTCTAGAGAATTTTGAGCCAGAATTAAACTGCTTTATTCAGGTTTCTGGCTTTTACTTCAAAGTTACGCCCAAAGGGAGGTGAACGTGTTGTCTGAAGAGAAAAAGAAAAAAATGTATTACTATTATGGCGGAAAAGAGAAAAAAGCTGAACGGGTAAAAAAGGAAGCCCAAGAAATTGCCCCCTACGCCTCCAACGCTATCCAGCGGGATTTTGACAGGATGATGGAGAGGTTTCAACGTGAATTTGACGATTTCTGGGAAGCACCCGCAAGGTGGAGTCGTAGTTTTCCATTGTTCCCATTTGAAGAACCTATGATGCCGTCACTGGATTTGGAGGACCGTGGAAAAGATTTCCGGTTGGCAGTGGATTTGCCTGGGTTTACCAAGGAAGATGTGGATATTGAGGTAAGTGAGGATTCGGTGTCTATTCAAGCTAAAAAAATGCAGTCTGAGGAAGAAAAGAAGAAGAATTATGTACGCAAAGAGCGAAGGTCACAGACATTCTATCGTAGAGTTGCGTTGCCTGAAGCGGTGCAGTCAGATAATGCTAAGGCAAGTTTAAAGAATGGAACATTGGAAGTTGTTCTGCCAAAGAAGCAGCCAAAAGAAACCAAAAAACTAACTGTAACCTAAACTGCAAAAAGGTTTAGTTTCTTGACATTTTTCCAATTATTTTTCCTATTTTTTAGAAATGTTCAAAATGTTTGAATTTATAGAAAGATTTTATAGTATAAGGCTGTTATAGTACCCTGCGGTTAAAAAATGGACCCTCAATGCGAAATAATTGGTAAATACGCTCTCCCAGTCTTTCGATCAATGATAGCTAAAGAACTCGTACAAAAATATAACCTCACCCAAACTGAAGCTGCAAAAAAACTCGGAACCACTCAAGCCGCCGTTAGCCAATACCTCAGTTCAAAACGCGCCTTCAAAGGCGTAGACCATATAGAACCGTATCTGCCACAAATCGAAGCTATGGCTGCCAAAACTGCCAAAGACATCGTCACCAAAAAAATAGCAGTAGAGAAAGTGACAATCAACTTCTGCAAGCTATGTCCGACTTTGTGCAAAACCGATAAACATGACGTAAACAAGTCTCCTCCCGAATACTACATCTAAAACACCCAAGAAACGTTACAGGATGAACAGGGTTTAGAGCATTCTCAACAAATCAGCTTTTGTAATGATTCCTTTTACGACGCCCTGTTTGGTTACCAATACTGCAGCATAAGTCTGCAAAAGGTCAGTGATAAGAGACAGCGGTGCATCTTCGTTTATCTGCGGAAAAGACTCCTCCATAATTTGCTCTGTACGCAACTTGGAAATCTCCTCCAGATCTTTTCCTGAGAGGATCTGCCTCAAAATTGCTTTTTCGGATATGCTGCCCACGGATTGTTTTCCTGAAAAAACAGGTATCTGCGAGTATCCGCACTGTTTCATTATTTCGACTACGCTAGAGACGAGGTCTTTGGTTTGTACGCTGACGACTTCGTTGTGGACAATTTTTTCGGCTTGGACTTTGTTTTTGAATTCTAAGCGTTCGAGGACATCAAAGATTGTTTTGACTTTGGTGTACGATGAGTCGATGGTTCCTGCTTCTAGTTTGGCGATTAGGGATTGGCTGACGCCTGCCATTTTTGCGAGTTCGGATTGTTTTAAGTCGAGTTGTCTTCGGCGTTTGGCGATGTCTTCGAGATCGGGGAACATGGTTTAGTAGTTTGCGGGGTGGTTTAATATTCTTTTTGGAATATTTCTGTCAAGAACCCATATAACGCCGTTATCATATTGATGCAGCAAACAAACCAAGAGGCAACCTAAGTGTCAAACAAAAAAATAGACACCATCGCCCTCCACGCAGGGCAAGAAACCCCCGACCCAACAACAGGGTCACGGGCAGTCCCAATCTACCAAACAAGCTCATACGTCTTTAAGAACACAGAGCAAGCAGCAAACCTGTTTGCCCTAAAAGAAGTCGGTAACATCTACACCCGCATGATGAACCCCACAACCGAAGTTTTCGAAAAAAGAGTCGCCGCCATCGAAGGCGGAACAGGCGCACTCGCAGTAGCGTCAGGACAAGCCGCAATATCCCTTGCGCTTCTAACCATAACCCAAGTAGGTGACCAAATTGTGGCCGCCAACAACCTCTACGGCGGAACCTACAGCCTACTTCACTACACCTTCCCCAAACTCGCCCGAAAAACAACCTTCGTAGACTCCCAAAAGCCCAGCGAATTCAAAAAAGCCCTAACCCCCAAAACCCGTGCCATCTACGCTGAAACCATCGGCAACCCTAAACTAGACGTCCCCGACTTTGAAGCACTGGCAAAAATCGCCCATGCCGCAGGGATACCGCTGGTGGTGGATAACACGGTTGGCGTCGGGTTGGTTAAGCCCTTTGATTTTGGCGCTGACATAATCGCATCCTCCGCAACCAAATATATCGGCGGGCACGGCACCAGCATAGGCGGTATAATCGTGGACGGCGGCAAATTCAACTGGAACAACGGCAAATTCCCCGAATTCACCGAGCCTGACCCAAGCTATCACGGCATAAAATATTGGGAAGTCGCGGGAAACTTCCCCGGAGCAGGAAACATCGCATTTGTCTTCAAAGCCCGCGTCCAGTTGCTCCGCGATTTAGGACCCGCGCTAAGCCCCTTTAACGCCTTCCTGTTTCTTCAAGGGCTTGAAGATTTGCCGCTACGGCAGCGAAAACACTCCGAAAATGCCCTCAAAGTCGCCAAATTCCTACAAGCCCACCCATTGGTCAACTGGGTAAACTACCCCGGATTAACTAACAATCCCAGCCACAAACTCGCTAAAAAATACCTAAAACACAGCTACGGTGGACTGGTTGGTTTTGGAATCAAAGGCGGTTTGGAAGCAGGCAAAAAATTCATTGAAAACGTCAAACTGCTCTCACACTTAGCCAACATCGGCGACGCCAAAAGCCTGGTAATTCACCCAGCCTCAACCACACACCAGCAACTCACCGCTGAAGAGCAAGCTACAACGGGCGTGACACCTGATTATGTTCGGCTTTCAGTTGGTTTAGAGGATCCCGAAGATATAATCGCCGACATCAATCAAGCTCTCAAGGCATCAGCAAAATCCTGAGCAATGGAGGCACAAACACTAATACCAAACCCACAAAACAATCCACCACAAACCTACACCTTTGCCCAACCGCCCAATGAACTGGAACTCGAAACGGGCGAAAAGCTAGGTCCGATTACGCTTGCCTACGAAACCTACGGCAAACTCAATGCAGAAAAATCAAACGCTATCCTGATTTTGCATGCTCTCACCGGCGATGCTCACGCGGCTGGAGAAGGCGGTTGGTGGGAAGACCTAATCGGCCAAGGTAAAGGCATTGACACCGACAAGTACTTTGTGATATGCAGCAACGTTTTGGGCGGTTGCAAAGGCTCCACGGGACCATCTTCAATTAACCCCCAAACAGGTAAACCCTACGCCCTAAGCTTCCCGTTAGTGGGCATCTGCGACATGGTAGAAGCACAAAAACGCCTTATCGACCATTTAGGCATTAACACGCTTCTGTCGGTTGTCGGCGGCTCCATGGGCGGCATGCAAGTTCTGCAATGGATGGTTTCTTATCCACAAAAAATTCGCTCTGCCATTCCTATAGCCACAACTCTAAAACATACCCCGCAGCAAATTGCTTTCAACGAGGTGGGGAGGCAAGCAGTTATGGCTGATCCCGCATGGAAAGGTGGCAACTATTACGCTTCCGGTCCGCCCAGCAAAGGGTTAGCTGTGGCAAGAATGATAGGGCACATAACCTACATGAGCGACACGTCAATGACACAGAAGTTTGGAAGAAAAACCAAAATCAACAAGGAACCCTTCAAATTCGCCGCAGACTACGAAGTCGAAGGCTACCTGCACTACAGAGGAGACAATTTTGTTAAACGCTTTGACGCAAATAGCTATCTCTATATAACAAAAGCTATCGATAACTTCAACCTGCTAAATGGACACCCCTTGAGCACAGTGTTTGGAGGGCTGAAAGCCAAGGTGCTGGTGCTCTCCTTCAAATCCGACTGGCTCTACCCCGCTTATCAGAGCCAAGAAATCGTCAAAGCCTGTAAACTCGCTGGTGTAGACGCAAGTTATTGCGAAATTACTAGCACTTACGGACACGACGCTTTCCTTCTGGAAACCAAGCAAGAGACCGAATTAATCGGTGACTTCCTCAAAGCGGTCGCAAACGGGAACGGGAACCACACATGACCAAACAAACCCACATAATTGAACACAAAATCATTTCAAACTGGATACGCAGCGGAGCCTCGGTTCTGGATTTAGGCTGCGGCGACGGCGAGCTGCTGGTTTTGCTGATACGCAATAAACAGGTGCACGCTCAAGGCATCGAACTTAGCGAATCAGCTATCCACAACTGTGTCGCGGCGGGTTTAAGCGTGTTTCAACAGGACATTGACACGGGGTTGGCGGAGTACGCTGACAAAAGCGTGGACTTTGTCATCTTGAACCAGACGCTTCAGCAAGTGCGCAAACCCGATTTTGCCATTAAAGAAGCTTTGCGGGTGGGTAAAAAAGTCATTGTGGGTTTCCCAAACTTCTGCTATATCGCTGACCGTTTCCAAATATTTTTCCGCGGCAAAGTCCCCGTTACAGCCTCCCTGCCCTACGAGTGGTACGATACGCCCAACCTGCATTTTTTGAGCATCGCCGACTTCAGAGAATACTGCAAAAAAAGCCAGATAGCCATCGAAGACACCGCAGTCATCACTAATAACCACACTGTTAGGTTTTTGCCAAACCTGCGGGGGGAAGTGGGACTTTTTCTTCTCTCAAAATCAGGAGCCAAAAAGGCCCGCATGGTTTTGAACCAGTAAAAGAATCAGGGACGCCTCAGCAATTAGACTTTAGACTCTGTCAAAGTAAATTGTTTCTTTGTCTTCTTTGCTTTTTTTCTGCGCCTTTGGGTTACTTGCTAAATCGGCGCTTTCAACGATGATTTGTCTTTCTTTTTGCTGGGACATATTTTTTACCTCTTGGAATTCGACTCAAGCGATTGCTCGACTTATAAACATTACCTAACATTTTAAAAGCTCTTATGAACCCAAAATATATATTAACCAACAAATTGCCAAAAAATGTTTCAGCTAATTCAAAATAGCCAGCTCGCTCAACCATTAACGGTTGAAACGGTCATTTCTCCACACATCCGCGCTATCACTGTAACCTCGGCGCTCCCAAAAACCCAACTCTTTTCCACGGGTAAAATCAAGCCGCACAACCCAAAGCGCACTTTTGTAGGCATACTTGCTTGGCACAACCAAACGCACAGGCGCCCCCAACCCTTCCTCCAGCAACTTGCCATTCAGCTTGTAAGCCAACAGCACGTCATCCCCTGCAAGTTCCTCCCGATAAAGCGACGTTGTATAGTTGTCAGCGGATTGGAACGTGACGGCGCGGGCAACACTGCGAGGTTTGACGAGTTTTTCGATGTCGCTGATTTTGACGCCTTCCCATTTGCAATCCAAAACACTCCAGCCCTCTACACAGTGGAAATCGCTAACCGAAACCGTTTGGGATAACCCAAGAAAATCTGCCCAACTCAACTTAACGGGGTTGTCGACTTCGCCGTCGATGGTTAGCATGTAGTTTTCCCGCTTTAGTTGCGGATTTGTTGAGGTTATCCCCGAGTGGTCACTTCCCCACCGCAAAATATGGTCGGTTGCAGTTTGGTCTGGGGGCAGTTTTCTTTGTTTAAATACCAAACATATCCCTAAACAAAAATGCGTTTTGAAACAGAAAAAGTTTTGTATCTAATTGTCTTATTGGAAAAAACTGGTTAACTGCTTTTGCTGTGGCGTCTCTTTTTGGAAACCTGACACTTTCACGCCGACGCGTCGAATTTCCAACGTGGATTCTGCCAGATATTTTTCAAACAGTATGCGAATGTTGTGGTCAATGGTTTCTCTATCTTTGGTGGGTTGGTCAAGCGTCACGGAGCGAGTTTTGCTAGTTAAATCCACCATAACCATGTAGATAGAAACGGTTTTGTAACTCAGGTTTTTCTCGCGGACTTCTCGGAAAACGTCATCTGTTAACTCGGTGGTTTTCTTCAAAATAAACTCCAAATCCCTCGTATTCTGTTTTAAGGTGCCGATGCGGCTGATGGATTCTGCTTCTCCCTGTTCCACTACAGGCTCGTTGTCCACGGCGTTAGCGCCGTTATGAAAGTAGACGCCAAGTGCTTTGCCGAAAATTTCGACAAGCCTTGGGCAATCGTAATTTGCCAGGTCACCAATGGTTTTGATACCCATCTGCTCCATGCGCGCAGTGGTTTTTTTGCCAACTCCCAAAAGGTGGTCCACGGGTAGTGGCGCAAGAAACGCTTCAGCTTCTTCTGGTCGCACGATGGTTAAACCGTCGGGTTTTTGGCTGTCGCACGCGATTTTGGCGACCAGCTTGTTTGGTCCAACGCCAATGGTGAAGGAGATGCCCACTTGGGCTTTCACGTCTGCCTTGATTTTTTGGGCATAATCCCGCGCTTTTTCAAAGTTTCCCTCCACCTGCTCTGTCACATCCAAATACGCCTCATCCACGCTGACCTGCTCAAGACTGGATGCGTAGGTTCGGAAAATATCCATAATGCGGTTGCTAATTTGGTCATAATAGTTGTGGTCAACTTTGAAAAATACGGCGTCAGCGCCTTCGAGTTTGCGTTTAGCCAAAAACAGTGGCATACCTGATTTGACGCCAAATTTGCGGGCAACATAGTTGCTAGTGCTTACCGCGCCGCTGTCTTCAGTGCGTCCCGAGTAGACGCCAACAACGACTGGTTTGTCTTTGATTTGAGGGTTTCGCAGTTCCTCGCATTGGGCAAAGAAATAGTCAAAATCCGCTAGCATAACCACGCGGTTCTGCACTACACCAAACCTCCACGTTTCTGCTGAGGCAGAAGCCATGCTCCATCACATGCTGCAGTGTTAAGTTGAGGTAGTCCTTCTCGGCAAACACCAAACTTCATTTCATTTACATCCGCTAAGTCACGTACTTGCTTGAGGATTTTGAGACGCATTTCTTCGGGTAATAAGACGCTTCCGCCTATTCTTTCTCCACGCTGAAAATACAGTGGCTTTAGCTGCTCCATTTCGACTGGGAAGGCTTTTGTGAGGCGCATCCAGTTGTCGGGTTTGGCTTTGTAAGTTGAGCAGGTTATATGTTTGATGTCGACTGCGGCAAGGGTAGCGATTAGTTTTTGCTGGTGGTCGTTGATGTGGGGGATTATTGGGTCGATGCGGACAGAAACGGGAATGCCTGCCTTGATTAAGTCCTGCGCAGCTCGAATCCGCTCGGAAGGTGAGGGCGCATTAGGCTCAAGCGTGCTTGCCAACTGCTCGTCGTCTGTGGTTATGGTTAAGGCAACTGTTGAGGGCACCCTGCAAAGAAGGTCATCGTCGCGGGTGACAAGGTTACTTTTGGTTATGATTTGGATTCTGCAGTTAGCTTCTACTAATATTTCAAGGCATCGCCGAGTTAAACCCAAAGACGATTCGATGCGTGGGTAAGGGTCAGATGAATTGGAGATAGAAACTGTTTCGCCTCTGAGTTTAGCTGCTTCACGCTTCAGCATTGTTAGGGCCTCTTTTTTGGGTCGGCACTCGGCGAAGTTTGGGATATAGCTGGAGGCATAACAATAGAGGCAGTTGTGGTCGCAGCCTGTGTAAGGGTTAAAAGTAAGTTTAGACGGGCAGGTGCAGAGGCCAGAACGCCATGGGTCAAAGCTAGAGATCAACGGCACCGAACATTCACACCTAATATGCGGCGATGGCAAACAAAAAGCATTTCGCAACAACATTAAACCTATACCCAACCCAAAGTCGGCATTGGCGCCAATTTTGTATGACCTTTTGTATGTGGGTTGATATAAGGAACTATAGAAAAAATCCGTAGCAGTCCAGAAAGCTGTATAGGAGAAACCTGGTCCTTGTATTGTGAATGCACTCATGCCTCAAAGTGATAAACCCCAAACTGTTTACTGGATTGACAATACACTTTACCTAAACATCACCAACCAATGCTCCAACAACTGCTACTTCTGCCTTAAACGCTACAAACGCGGCTTAGGCGACTTCAACCTAAAACTCGTCAAAGAGCCCTCGTCAGAGGAGATCACCGCAGAACTCTCCGAGGTTTTGCATATGCGGGCTTGGGAAGGAGACGTTTTCTGCGGGTTTGGCGAGCCCACAGCGCGTTTGGATGTTTTGCTTGAGGTTGCCCGATGGATTAAGCAGCATTATGGCAGACCGCTACAGATGCGTGTAGACACTAATGGTCATGGCTATGCGCTCAATCCTGACCGAGATGTAGCTGGGGAATTAAAGGCAGCTGGCATCCAAAAGGTAAGCGTAAGTTTAAACGCTGGAGACAGCCAAACCTACACGGAAATCTGCAAACCCACCTTTCCCCGAGCATGGGAAGCTGTTTTGAATTTTGTGCAGAAAGCCAAGGTGCATTTAGAGGTTGAGGTTTCGGCTGTTCGGTTGCCTGAAGTTGATTTGGCGTTAGTACAGCGTGTTGCTGATGTGTTGGGTGTGTCGTTTAAGGTTCGTGAATATATTCCCTGCTTTTTCTGACCCAACTTTTGGTACTATTTCATGGAGAAAACACTAGCGCTAAAACGAAAACGTTTTAAACGATATTGGAAAATCGGTTGGCTTGGAGACAAACTTTCGTGAAGAAAACTCTGTTGTTCGAGTTCGAAGTGCCAAGGTACAGAAAACGCGTCGCTGCGTTCGAAAACAACGCTAAACGTTACCATTAAGCAAAACTTTGGGTGTACAAACCTAAGTTCTGTTTCATAGATGTTTTGCTCGAAAACTAGAACTGTAACTTTCTGCATAAACCCAGGTTTTATGGTTTTTATTGTGCATTTTTATGGTTTTGACTTTTATTTTTATATGGGATGATGTGTAGTTTTCTTGTTGATTATTCTGGGATTTTGAAAAAATGGGCTCATGCGAAGAAAAACCAGAAACCCCAGCGTTAGGCGAAGAAGAACACAGCAAAAAAATGTTGATTGCCTTCGCCGTTTGGTTAGGCTTAACAATCCTTGTCAGTGGTCTCTTGGACACATTTGCATCTGGGCTGCCGCTTGGCTTCACAATGCCAATCCTAAACATGCAAGCAACGCTGTCCATGGTCCTTTACTACACAGCCATACTGGTTGTAGCGATCTACATAGGCGTTGTCGGCTTAAAAGAACTGGTTTTGGAGAAGCGGTTTAGCGTTGAGTTTCTGATGGCTGTGGCTGGGCTTGGCGCGCTGTTTCTGGATTACCGCTTTGAGGCGGCGACGGTGCTGTTTTTGTACAGTTTAGCTGAGTACTTTGAGGGTTACATCCAAGACCGCGCAAAACGAACTGTGGAGAAAATCTCCAAAGTTATCCCTGAAAAAGCTCGAATCCTAAGCGGCACCCAAGAAAAAACCGTGGACGTGAACGCGGTTAAAAACGGTGATGTGCTGCTGGTTAAACCTGGTGAGCGAATTCCGCTGGATGGCAACGTGGTTGAAGGGTTCTCACATGTTGACCAAGCGTTGGTCACGGGGGAATCAGTGCCTGTGCCCAAAAAAGTTAACGACTGCGTTTTCGCAGGCACCCTAAACACAACGGGAGTCCTCAAAATCGAGGTTACCAAGCAGGCAACGGAAACGCTGGTTTCTCGCATCGTGCAGCTGGTGGTTGAGAGCCAAAAACGCAAAGCAACCATCGAACGACTGGTGGACAGGTTTGCCAAGATTTATGTGCCCATTGTAATTGCGCTTGCCATATTCACCGCTGGAGCGCTACCGTTTCTGGTTGGCGGAAAGTTCCAAACGTGGTTTTACCGTTCATTGATTTTGCTAGTAGTTTCCTGCCCAAGTGCATTTATCATCTCAGTTCCTGCAACCATCTTTATTGCCATCACAATCGCCGCTAAACGAGGAGTAGTCATTAAAGGCGGAGTTTTCATCGAAAAACTAGCTAGAGTTAAACATATCGTGTTTGACAAAACAGGCACCTTGACGCTGGGCAGGCAAGCTGTCCACGAAGTTAGGCGTGTGGATTTGTCCACCGCAGAAGATGAAGCCATAACCTATGCAGCTGCACTGGACCAATTCTCCAATCACCCCATTGCACAAGCAATTATTCGCAAAGCCACAGAACGCAACATTGACTTAAGCAAAGTCAAAGTTACCGATGTCGTGGAGGTCCCAGGCAAAGGCATCGTGGGCATAGTTGACGGCAAACATGTGGCGATTGGCAACTTGGAGTTTATGCGGGAACTCGGTTGCGACTGCACAGAAGCCTTCGAAATCACATCTGGGGATGTACATACAGCAGTTTGTATTTCGGTAGGCAAAGTGGGTTTAGCGGCTGTTTGCGTGGTAGACCAAGTCCGCGAAGATGCCTTGCGCGCTGTGCGCTCGCTCAAGAAAAAAGGAGTAAAAACAACCATGCTCACTGGCGACCGAACAGAGGTTGCTAATGAAATCGCCGTATCGCTGGGCATCGAAGAAGTCCAATCGGAACTGTTTCCTGAAGATAAGCTACGCTGCATTGAGGAAATGAAGAGGCAAGATGGGCTGGTAGCCATGGTTGGCGACGGCGTCAACGATGCACCAGCTCTTGCCGCATCCGACGTGGGAATCGCTATGGGTGCACACGGCGTTGATGTTGCCCTTGAATCCGCAGATGTGGTGTTGGTCAAAGACGAGCTCGCACAGGTTCCCTACCTGCTCAAATTAAGCGACAAAACCATGGTTATAGCAAAACAAAACATCGCAGCCTCGCTGGTGGTTAAGCTGATTTTGGGGGCATTGGGTTTGCTTGGGTTGACGCCATTGTGGTTTACGGTAGCTTCTGGCGATGACGGAGTAACTATGCTATTGCTGCTTAACACCCTAAGGCTGGAGAGACTAAAGTAGCCAGCGTGTTCTCTGTTGCGGATTTTTTCTATAGTTCCTTATATCAACCCGCATTCAAAAGGTGTACAAATCTACCATTCAAGCAACCGCCCCAGCAACAGAAAACACATTTTACTCTTTAAACAGCCTAAAGCCTAACAAATCTTTTATTATACAAACCATGTACTTGCTGGGTTGACGAGCTGACGCTGAAGAAAGCGCAAGAGAAAAAGCCGAGAGGTTAGAAGGAAAGTTTGATGGTTCACCGTTTAACAGTTTATTCTGATGGTGGAGCAAGAGGCAACCCTGGACCCGCTGCCGTTGCCTTCCTCGCTTTGAACGAGCGCGGCGAAAAAGTGAAAGCGGATTCCCAATTCATTGGTGTGCGAACAAATAACCAGGCGGAGTATGAGGCGCTTTTGTTGGCTTTGCAATTTGCGGTGGACTTTGGCGCAGAGGAAGTGGTTTGTCATCTTGACAGCGAACTGGTTGTTAAGCAGCTAAACGGCGCGTATGCCGTAAAGAACGCTGAGCTCCAAGTGTTGTGGCGGAAAGTTGAAGCGTTAAAAGGGCATTTTGGAAAAATCAGTTTTGTTAGCGTGCCCCGAGAACACCCACAGATTCAACGGGCAGATGCTATGGTAAATGCTGCATTAGACCATCAAACCAATTCCTCAAAAAACAACGAACTTATGTCCCCTCGCCCAAACACTGCATCTGTTGAGGGAAAAAAAATGTTTGTTCACACAAGCATCCGCACAAGCGACATGGAGCGCTCCATAGATTTTTATTCCCGATTTTTAGGGCTCAAGGTTCAAAGCCGCCGGGAAATCAAGCAAACCAACGCTGAAATCGCTTTTCTGCAAGACCCTGACCACAAAGGCAGCACCTTGGAGTTGACGTTTTACCGAAACCAAAAAAGTTTTGTTCAAGCTGAATACGCGGAACGATTGTTTGACCATCTGGGCTTTGAAGTTGGGGACATAAATCAGACTGTTGAGGAGATGCGTAAGGCAGGTGTAACCATAACGGATGAACCGTTTGCTTTAAACTCTGCAACCACAATAGCCTTTATCGAAGACCCAGATGGAACCTTGATTGAATTGATACAGCACAAATAAGCTACTCGTAGAATTTAGGTCCGATAAGGTTCTTTAAGAATAGCGGTATCACAATGAGGCAAAATAAAAACTCAATAAATAGTATGAAAGCTGCATAAATTATAATTTTTGGTTTAACATATCAAAAAATAAAATCAGTAAACAATTGAATAGTATTGTGTAACCGCGGGAACAACAGATCCTAAAAAAGGTAAAACCAAAGACACTTCCAGGTTGCTACACTAATCCGCAAATTAGCCCTAATTGTTCCACCAATCCGAGGTTTACTGCGTCTTTGAGGTGCTTCATAGGTCATTTCTCCGATTTTGAATCCTCGTTTTTTCGCCCAAATTAGAAGTTCTCCCCCAAAGGTTTCGCCCTCACTCAAATTATCTGCCAGCGCTTGCTTTTTGTAAGCCCTAAAATTCGAGTAAAAATCTGAAACCCCGCAGATTTTGCCCAACGTTTTAGCTGCCCAACGCTCAGAAAACCGTGGAACCACATTTCTGGAGGCAATAACAACATCGTATGTTGAGTGTTTCTGGGTTAGAGCAGGGATGTATTTTGGGTTGTTTTCTAAATCTGCGTCGATTGTGACAATTATGGGGAACTTGGCAAGTTTGGCACCAAAGAGTAGTCCCTTTGTTTGCCCTTCGCGTTTTTTCCCAACTGCCACATCGGCATAGCATTTAGCGACCTCAAGGGTTCCATCTTGGGAGTTGTCGTCTACTATTATTATTTCGTGGGGGGTGTTTTGAAGAGCTATTCTGATTTGGCGGATTAACTCTTGTATGTTTTCTTTTTCGTTCCATGTAGTTGTTACTATTGTTATTCCTTGTATGTTGTTTTCCCTGTCCATATTTAGCTTAGAATCTCTTATGATGTTATAAGACTATCCTGGTGCTGAGGAAAACAGCGGTTTTCCCCAGGTTTTCCTCGGGAACACCGGTTTTATTGCCATTGAGCAATGCAGAGTGACATCATAAGCTTTAATAATTGGTGGGACTGATACGTTAACGAATTCACAAAATTAAGTAAATTAATGAAGGAATGAAAAATGAGCAAAAGCGATAAACCCCACCTAAACATCATCATCATGGGGCACGTTGACGCCGGAAAGTCAACATCAACTGGACATCTACTCTACTTGGCAGGCGCAATCGACGAAAGAACCATCAAATCCTATCAAGAAGAAGCAGAAAAAATGGGCAAAGGCACATTCGCCTTCGCGTGGGTTCTAGACAACCTTAAAGAAGAACGAGAACGAGGTGTCACAATTGACCTTCGGTTCTTACAATTCCAAACTAAGAAATATAATATGACAGTTATCGATGCACCTGGACACAGAGACTTCGTCAAAAACATGATTACCGGCGCAAGCCAAGCCGACGCTGCAGTTCTCTTTGTTTCCGCAAAGAAAGGCGAATTTGAAGCAGGCATCGGTGCAGGCGGACAAACACGAGAACATGCATTCTTATCTTTCACTTTAGGTATTCGCCAAGTTATCGTTGCAATTAACAAGATGGATGACATATCCGTTAACTGGAACAAAGATCGTTACGACGAAATAAAGAACGAAGTTTCCAGAATGCTCCGAATGGTAGGCTTCAAAGTTGACAAAATCAACTTCGTTCCCTGCTCAGGATGGACAGGCGACAATCTACTTAAGAGAAGCGACAAAATGCCCTGGTACACTGGACCAACAGTGATGGAAGCCTTTGACTTACTTGAACTTCCACCTAAACCAACAAATAAACCTCTCCGTATCCCAATCCAAGATATCTACAGTATCACCGGCATCGGTACTGTTCCAGTGGGCAGAGTTGAAACAGGCACGCTTAAACCAGGCCAAAGCCTCGTCTTCATGCCCTCAAACAAAACCGCTGAAGTTAAATCCATCGAAATGCACCACACCTCAATCCCAATGGCTGAACCAGGTGACAACATCGGAATGAACGTTAGAGGCATTGCAAAAACTGATGTTCATCGCGGAGATGTTGCTGGTCCAGCAGACAACCCACCAACCGTTGCAAAAGAATTCATTGGCCAAATCATAGTCATCTACCATCCAACAGCCATCGCTGCAGGTTACACACCAGTTCTCCACTATCACACAGGACAAATCGCAGTGCGCTTCACTGAACTCATTAAGAAAATTGACCCGCGCACAGGTCAAGTATCTGAAGAGCACCCAAGCTACCTCAAAACTGGAGATGCAGCATGGGTACGCATGGAGCCGCTCCATCCAATTGCCATCGAAACCTTCACTGACTTCCCAGAACTCGGTAGGTTTGCAATCCGAGACATGGGCACAACCGTAGCTGCTGGCGCTGTTAAAGAAGTAACCAAAAAGGGACAATAAAACTCCCTCTTTCCATTTTTGTTTTTACCCTAAAAATACAGTTTTTAATTAATAAAATTTTCAGGTCGTAGTGTATACTGGATTGAACTTGTTCAAAGTTACTGGTGTTTTGTGAAAATAATGCAGCGTTTTTGCTTTGTGTTGTTGTATGTGTACAGTCACAAGTCCATATATCTTATTTTAGGGGTAGTAACTACCGTGTGGTGTGGACAATGGATTCCCAAAATGGAACAACCTGTCTTATAAAAAAAGATGTTTTATCAGAAGAGAAAATTGTGTATGTTTCTCTTAAAGATGTGTCCTTGGAAGAGAGACGGAAAGAAGCCAAGAAACCTCTGTTTCTTGTACGTTACGAGTAAATTCTTTGTTAACTGCTGTTGCATTCGTATAGGTTACGGTATGCTTGTGGCAACAAAAAATCGTTGGTAGCGAACACTATATCCGTTTGAAGACCGTGTTCTTGGAGGGCTGTTTGAATAGTGTTCCAGACATTTTGGGTTTGATTGTCTGCTTGATAGATGCCCCAAACTTTGTCCTCCATCCAGCGTGCGCCGTAACCGTAATTGGGCGGCAAAACAACAGCTGAATCAGCCTTCACTGAACCTTGGACAACGTTTGGATTTTTTACTTCATTGTTCCAGAACGATTTTAACGCGTCAAAATGCTCCTGGGTCATTGTTCCATAGGGGTTTTCATCCGACGTGTAATAATCAAAAACCACAAGGTATTTTGCGCCACATTCATAAGCAGTTGTCAACTGATTGAGAATTTCAGCGCCGCTGTCAAGGTAGGGCGGTTGCTGATACTTCCAAGTGATAACTGCTCCCCAATCTTTGCCCTGCATGGTTGCGGCTCCTCGTAAAAAAGCAATCTGCTGAGTTACGGAAATATTCCAGCCCAATTGCCCCAAAACTACATTGTAACCTGACAGGTAGTCAAACCAGTAAAGCCCATAATCAGACGTGAAAACTTTTGTTTGGTTAGCCACGAAAGCAATGTTAGCTTGGTCACGTTTAACAAAACGCTGTGCCGTGTCGTTGACATCTTTGAAGGGGCGTATGTTTTGTAGCTGCTGGTATGATTGGTAGCTGAACCCGTTTGGAGCAGCTTTTATAACGTTGATTGTGCCGTTTGGGTAAAACGTTTCTTCGCTGTTTATGTCCGAGTTAGCAACGGGTTCATAGAGGTGTATGTTTCCTTCAAAGTCATAGTTTATCATGACGCCGTTGGGTTGAGTTACAAATATGTCGCCGTATTTTGTTTTCTCTATCGTGTTGCCCGTTGCAGCATCATGGTACTCAACATAGTCGTCAAGCATTTTGCCTCCCGGTTCATCCGAATAGTAAACGCCTAAAAGATGTGTTCCCCACCGCTGCTTTGCCTGCTCAAGCCAACCGCCAAAGGTTTCTGGGATAAAGTTGCCAAAATACGGCAAAAAATACATGCCTGCTGCCACAGCGTAATCGCCCAGTTCATCTACGCTTTTAAAATCACGTTGCAGAGTACCAGACTGTAAAATGAACAGGTTTGTGTAGCCTTTAACTTTGTCTATTAACATTTTTCCTTGCTCAACAGAGTCTCCACCGAAAGCAACACCCACGTAGACACTGGGTGGCTGGTTGCTTTTGGGCAGATTTAGGTCAAAAGCCAGTGAGCTTGATAAAACAACCACAATTATGACCAGAATAGCTGTGATGGCGGCAAACTGTTTTTTCATGTTGTGCCTCAACTACAGGATAGTTTGGTTAGTGAAGATAAAAATTTCGCAGCCTAAACCCTTTAGTTATTTTTAGTAGCATTTCCGAAGAATTAATAAGCGCATACTTTCACCAATAAGGTGGGGTTAAAGTTTATGTTTAAACGCAGCGTTAAAGCTGTTCTGATTGCTTTATTGATTGTGACATTGCTTGTTCCAGCTTACTTTTCTTTTGTATCCTCTTCAAGTGGAAACATAAAAATCAACGCTGTCAACAGCAGTGTTTCTGGGCAAGTTTACCAAGCGGGCGCCAAAATTAATCTCTACTTTGGTTCTGTTGTCTGGAGCGGAGACACCTTTGGCTTGTTTTTAAGTCAAGATGGCTCCTCGCAGTTAGCTTCAGGGTTACTCTACAGCCCAAGTTTCTCGGTGTATGATGTGGCTGACCCGACAAACGTCACCAATTACACTCAAGACGCAGGAGTTTGGCTTGTGGGAAACAACTGGATAAATGGCAGCCTGCCTTCAACTGTGGCTTTAGGCAACTACTACATTAAAGCCATCGATGTTGTCGGTTCGTCCGTCGCAGTTACAGACACCTACATCACTGTAACCCCAATAACCTATAATTCCACTCTAACAATCTCTCCCTCCTCTGGACCTGGCGGTATCCCCATAACCTTCACAGGCGCAAATTATCCCATCAACCAAAACATAACAATCACTTACTATGACCCTACCTTTGGAACATGGAATTACATGGCATCCGCAACATCAAACGCTTCTGGAGTAATCCAAGTGAATTCTGAAGTTCCCGATTTAAGACAAGCCTTAGGCACAGCAGATTACCCAGAAACATATACAGCGCTCTCTTACCGCTCCGAAATAAATGGGGTCGTTTATAGCACAGCAACCTATAATGAGTATCAAAGAGGCTTGAAAACCGTTGGTAACACGACGGCTTCAGGTTTGTTTGGCAATGGTACAAACCTTGTTTCAAGCGTAAGAGTTATGCCGGGTGACCAGATTGCCCTTTCAGGGCAGTGGTTCCACCCTGGAATAATTTATGTCCGATGGGACGGTTACAATGTTGTTGGAACGGTGACAAGCGACGAGTGGGCTGCAGCAAACATCATAGGTTCAACAGCCACTAACACAATTGGAGCTTTCAGCATCAATGTGACAATTCCAAACGCTGCTGCAGGCGAGCACTATATTGCAGTTGAAGACTCTCAAAGTGCACGGGTTATCGTCAAAATTTTTGTCACCATCGCCTCCCTGCAGCTTACCCCCCCATCTGGACCTGGCGGCGCAACCACACAGTTTACAGGTTCAAATTATCCGCCCTCCAGCCAAATCGACCTTTACTATTTGGACCCTACCTTTGGAACATGGAATTACTGGACGACAACCCTCTCGGATGCCAACGGCAAAATAAACCTGAACGTTGAAATCCCCGACTTAAAACAATCATCTTACCAAGGTGAATTCAACAACTACACTACCACACTCTCCTTTAAAACCCAGCTGGGTAATGTTTCCCTGTCTTTTGGCGACTACGTTGAATTTGCTCGTGGACTACAACAGGTGGGTAACCACGTTGCCTCCGGACTTATCGGTAACGGCACTGATTTAACTTCCTCAGTGAACGTAAAGCCAGGTGACAGCTTGTTTGTTTTCGGCAAGTACTTCCATCCCGGAGTAGTTTACGTTAAATTTGACGGTTTATCTGTGGTTGGAACTGTAACTGGCGACCAATGGCGCAACACTGCAATGGTGCTTGGCGTCACATCTGCAAGCCAAACAGGCTCCTTCCAAATAAACGTCACAATTCCCACTGCAGATGGCGGCTCACACTACTTAGCCATCGAGGACAGCCAAACTATCTTTATCACACAAATCTACGTTTTGAATTCAACAAATTCACCGCCCCCAACTCCAACACCAATTCCGTTTCCCACACCCATCTTGACTCCAACATCAACTCCCACTCCAACAGCCTCAACAGAACCCACTTCAACTCCAACAATTTCACCAACACTGACCCCAACGCCTATCATAACCCCCGCGCCTACCCCTACACCTACACCCGCCCCAACGTTGCCGACACCCACCTTTGAATTGATTGGCAAAAGTACCCAATCATCAAGCATCTCTGAAGTGGAAATAAGCGGCACCCTACAACTCAACGGAACTGCAGTGGCAGGTGCACCCATACAGCTCTCTATTAGTAAAACAGGCGGTCAAGATTGGGAAAGCCTAACAATGGTCACCACCGGGTCAGATGGCAGTTTTACGGCACTTTGGCAGCCTTCCGCGACAGGCAACTACCTTATCAAGGCTTCCTCAGAGAAAACTGCAACAATGAACGAAGCTACCAAAATCGTCAACTTTGCTTTAGCCGACGAAGAAAACAGCGTATTCACTTTAACCTCTAACTCCACAATAACCCAATTTAACTTTAACCCTGATACCAAAGAACTAAGCTTCATCGCTTCCGGGCCATCAGGCACAACAGGCTACGTTGACCTCTATATTCCAAAAACCATTCTAAGCGACATCTCCCAACTTGAAGCATACATCGACGGAAACCAAGTCAGCTTCAACAGCCAATCCCAAAGCGACCAATGGCTAATCTCATTCAGCTACTCACATAGCCAACACACCATAACTCTGACAATAGGGGAAACAGCAACAGGCAACGCGGATGTGTTATCGCAATGGTTCATCTATGTTGTACCAATTGTAGCTGTTGCCGCAATAGCAGCAGTAACTTTCGCCGTCAAAAGCAGAAACAAAAAAGCTCCGTAAATTCCCCTTTTATTTACCAAACAACTTCTGTTGTTGTCCTTTGACAGTCACCTAAGTTAATACGCACTCTATTACTATTCCTAAAAGCAGAAGGCTTCTTTACAGCTATGTTGGAGGTGAGTTGGTAGTGCCCCAAAAAAAGAAGGGTGAAGTTACGGTTTTGCGAAAGAAAAAGAAAAACGAAATAATTGAAGAGCAAGGACAAAAAGTAGTTGTTCCAATCGGCGTTGGAGAAGAAGAGGGTAAAGCGCTGGACCAAACGGGAGACGACGCAACATCTGGATGGTAAACAATTGCGGTTTCCAATAATCTGATATTACGGGATAATTTCGGAACCATTGTATTTTAAATAATCAAAATCTTCCAGCCTAATTTTTCCGTCACTAATTAACCGCTTAATCCTTGGGACTTCACTTTGCACTGATTCTATGAGTTGTTCAACGGTGTAGCAGACCTTGCTGTAGGCCTCGTCGGTCCAGCGTTTAGTGATGTTAGTGTATAGGCATCTGCCGCCGCAAACTCCAAGACTCGGGCATTTAACGCAGGGAGTTTGGTCAACAAACAGCTTTGGCAACTTAAGTGAGTCGGCGTTTTTTATGTGTCCTAAATAGTATTTTTTCATGCCCCACATGGTTGGACAAGGAATTATGTACCCATCAGTCTGTATTGCATAATTAATCCAGCCAGCCCCGCAACGCATCAAACATTCTTTCTCTTCATGCAAAAGCGACTCTCCAATACCCAACAACGGATACAGCTTCAAGACAGTGCCTTTTTGCTCCATCTGATCCACCCAAAACCGTGAAAGCGCGCAAACGCCTGGGACGTAGCTTGTTTTTGTCCATTCTTCAAAGTTGCGTCTTTGATAGTCGTTTCCCCAAAAACCCGCGTTTAGCTGCCAATGTATGGAAGAAAAAGAAAACTCGGGGTTATCCAGCAACCAGCGGACTTGTTTGTTGATGTCGGTTTGTTCCATGATGGTCATGCGTGCAATTAGTTCACCTGTGAACCCGTTTTTCTTGATTAATTTTAGGTTGTTTATGACTTTTCGGAAGGTTCCTGCTCCGCGATAAAAATCCGTTAACTCTTCTTGTCCATCTATTGAGACAAGGATTGTGTGGAAGCGGTTGGTGTATTTTGGCTCCAGCTTGTCAAGAAGCAAACCGTTGGTTTGAATCATAAACAGCTTTGGCGTAACCCTATCCATGATTTGTCGAAGCGTATCCATCTGCATGAGAGGTTCACCGCCGTAAAAGGTTAACACGCACTCTTTGTCTTTGTGGCAAAATTTGTCAAGTAAATTCACGTCGTAACTGAGTTTGCGGGGTAAATCGTAGTCTACCTCGATGTTTTCGCCAAAATCTTCGTCGAAGTCGTCAAGGCTCTCGCCGAAGCAGTATTTGCATTGCAGGTTACAGTCGCTGGTAAGTATCACATGAAAGAACATGGCTCTAAGTATGAATAGGCGATGCTTAATAGTATTTTTCTGCCAACTCCTTGCCCTTCTCGTATTCTTCGTTAGTTTCTTCTTTGGGATTTTCCTCTTCTTTTTCCTCGGTGCTATTTTTCCTACGCTTCTGGTTTTTTGTCTCTTCTTTCTGCACGATTCGCTGGGCTTTTTCTATGTAGCTTTTTAGGTCCTTATCCTTCATCGTTTTCTCAGGCAGAGTTTCAGGGGCGTAAATGAGAGGCAAAACGGCAAGGAATAGGAAGATGCTGGCAAACGAGAAGTAGGTTGCCATTGTTATGTCAGTTAATATTGGACTTAGGATTAACTGCATTAGATAAGCTGACACATAGGGTAGGGCTCCCAAAAAATAGAATTTGTCGCTTTTTTTATCATGCGCCAGGTCCCCCCATAGAGTAAACAAGAACAGCACGTAAAAAATTCCCCAAGCGGCTCCATCTGTTGCTGCGAAAATAAGACTCCCAGTCCATAAAGACGACGAGTTTACGACTGTTTGCATAGAGTTTGGATTATAGTTTGCAGAAGCAAGTCCCATGGTAGCATAACCTATTCCTAACATAATGAACCCAACTATGCTGAGACGTTTACGACCAAACCTGTCCGCTATAAAGCCGCTGATGACTGCAACAACCGCCGTCACGATGGCTTCTAACTCAGCATGAAAAGTGTAGGTATAAATCTGGCTAGTTGCGGGATCAGTTGAATAAATGGGTGCTTGAA
>JBJKPJ010000213.1:0-7762 GCA_046706605.1 Bathyarchaeia archaeon
CAAGCATCTTCAAATCGAAAGACTCCCAAAACGTCCGGCTGGGCGGCGCCATAATTTTTGGTGACGGCTACTTCGATTCCAAAACCGCAGCGTTGCAAGAGCCCTATAGCGACGACCCAACCAACACGGGCAAACTATACTTCACAAAACAAACGCTTGCCGAGGCGGTTGGGCAGATGCTGGCGCATGGTTTGCAGCCTGTTTTGCACGCGATGGGCGACAGGGCAATCGACACCGCGCTTGCCGTCATCGAGCAAACTTCCAAAGCCGTGCGGTTCCGAATTGAGCAGGCAGCCGTCCTAAACCCAAAGCTAATCGGGCGCCTCAAAGTCCATGATGTGGTGGTTTCGGTGCAGCCCAAGATGGTTCCAACAGAATTTGACGTTTGGCACGCCCAAGACCACTTAGGCGCAAAGCGAGCTATGTGGCTGCATCCCCTTAAAACCCTGCTTGGCGAAGGCATCCGTATGGCAGGCGGCTCTGATTGCCCCATGGAGCCCCTAAACCCTCTGCTGGGAATTCAAGAAACCGTGGTGCGGGAAAGCTACCCCGAGCAGCGCTTAACAGTTGAGGAAGCTCTGCGGGCGTACACGTTGGATGCGGCTTACTGTTCAGGCGAAGAAGCAATAAAGGGCTCCATTGAGGCGGGCAAGTTGGCTGATTTCACGGTTCTTGCCGCTGACCCCGCGGCTGTTTCTCCAAATAAAATTGTGGATGTTCCCGTGGAGCTGGTCGTTATCGATGGAAAAGTGGTTTACTCTAAACCCTAAAGCGTCTGTTTTTCTGTTTTGAGCAGTTCCACTATCACTCTCCACGTGAAGAATCCGACGGCGCTGACTATGAACATTAGGATGGTGAAGGTGTCGGTTCTTATCCATGGCAACAGATGCGAAACCATAAGCGGCAGCCAATCAGTGTGCGTGAACTGGATGACTACGCCGTCAAGCCACGCCAAGAGCCCAAACAAAAACAGCACTTGACCAAACACTTTGAGAACAAGCAAAAACCGATAAAACGACGCATTCATGGTTAAACAGGAATCTTGTGGGCAATAATAAACTTGTCTAGCCCTTTTTGCTTCTGAATTTAAACGCAATCAACGACGTCGTTGCCGCTCCATAAAGAATCGCGATGGTCCACGGCTGGGTTTCTGGTACTTGATTTGTCGGGTTAGGGGTTTGTGTTGAACTTACTTTGGCTAACCAAGCATTCACGTTTCCGCTGCTGGTGCTTGTCCATCCTCCAATAGTGTACCCGCCGTCTTGGGTTTGAATCACAGCGTCAACTTGACCGTTGAGTGTTCCTAAGGACAATTCCCAAAGCTCGTTGCCAGAAGAATCCACTTTAACCAGCGGGTCGTTAGCTAACACAAAGTCGCCGTTGGCTGTCTGAATCATTTCGCCTGTTTTTCCTGCCCCATAATATTGTGTCCACTGAGTGTTGCCTTGGTTGTCGGTTTTAACTATGGCTACGCTAAGTCCGCCGATACTACGTTGCCACATTGAACCTCCCAGCGCGTAGCCGTCGTCACTTGTTTGGACAACTGAAGCAGCAAAATCTTTGTCTTGGCTGCCGTAGGTCTTGTTCCATTGGACTTCTCCTGTAGGGCTGGTTTTTATGAGCAGAAAATCCGAGTTGGAGCCGTCTTCTGCATATCCTGTGAGGGCAAAGCCGTTGTCGCTTGTCTGGATAATGGAGTTAACCGTTCCTGCTCCGACGGTTTTTGCCCACTGCTGGTTGCCAGAGGCGTCGGTTTTTACCAGCCAAATACTAAAGCTGCCCGCAGACGATGTGGGCGTCAAATTGGTTTGACCTGTCAATGCATAGCCTCCATCGCTGGTTTGGACTAAAGAAACCGCGTAGCTTAATCCGTCTCCGAGGTAGGTTTTGGTCCATTTAATGTTGCCTGTTTGGTCGATTTTTGTCAGCCAAAAACCAGTCTGGCTTGGTTTTTCCGCTAGAGCTTCGCCTGCTATGGCGTAGTTGCCGTCGCTGGTGGGGATTAGCCATTTGGTGAAGTGGTTGCCAACACCTTCGTATGTTTTGTTCCATTCTATGTTTCCTGAGGCATCCACTTTTACAAGCTCTATGTAGGTTGGCTGTGCTGTTCCGCTTGAGGTTGTACCCGCCAACAAAAATCCGCTATCCGCAGTCTGCAGCAGGCTGTCTACTTCCAGCAAACCGCTGCCCGAGAAATTTTTGCTCCAAACAATTGACGGCGCATTCAAAGCGCCTGCATACCCAGTTGAGGCTAAAACCAAAACAATTGCCGCCGACAAAACCATCACGCAAACCTGTTTTTTCACTGGCTTCACCATTGGTGGTTGGTGTTGTTTTCTTATATAATTTGGCTTTTTGAGGTTCTACCTGACTTTGAGCAGGATTTTGAGGGTTTTGATGGGGTGCCGCATGGCGCGTAGCATTTTGGCTCGGGTAAAGGTGGGGTTTGCCATGTTGGCGCGGACGCAAAGCTCTTGCAAGTCCTGCGCGGTGAACTCGGGGGTTTCAATCAGCGGCTCCGTGGCAGCCAACGCGTAGTCGCAGAAGCCTTCGCGCAGGTAGCCGCCTTCTTTTGCCTGTTCATAAAGCTCAGTGCCATAAAGCGGCATGGCGATGCTGAAGATTAGGCTGTCAGCGCCTAGGCTGCGGAGTTTGTAGGCGAATTTGATGGTTTCTTCGATTTCGGCTTTGGTTTCTCCAATCATTCCTAGCACGAAGAAGCAGCCGACTTTTATGCCGACTTTTTTGCACAGCACAACCGCTCGTTCCACGGCTTTCAAATCCAAGTTTTTGCCGATAACCTCGTTGACTACCCGCTGCACGCCGGATTCGGGGGCAACACGGATTTTCTTGCAGCCCGCCTGCTTCATTATCCGCAGGAGCGCCTCGTCGAGGGTGTCGGCTCTGACTCCGTTTGGCGTAAACCACTCAAACCTCAAACCGCGCTCGACGATTTGGTCACAGATTTTCGCCATCCGTGCCCTGTCCAGCGTCATGTTTTCATCGTAAAAATCAACCTGTTTGACCCCGAACTCTTTGATGACGTGTTCGAGTTCGTCAACCACGTTTTTTGGGCTGCGCGCCCGCCAAGTCCTGCCCCAAAGGATGCAAACGGTGCAGAAGCGGCAGCTGTATGGGCAGCCGCGGGTGGTGGTTACGATGGTCCACGGCTTGCTGATTTCGCCGCGCAAAGGGTTTTCTTTTACTGCCTCGTTGTAGAGGTGCATGGGCAGCAGGTGCCGTGCGGGAAAGGGCAGCGCATCTAAATCTGAGATGAATGCGCGTTTAGCGGTTAAGACGGCTTTGCCGTTTTCCCTAAAGCCCAACCCGTTGATGCCATAGAAGTCGCGTTTGTCCCTCCCCAGTGCGTCTACCAATTCGGATATGGTTTGTTCGGGTTCGCCGATGACCACAAAATCCACCGCGGCATCAAAAAGACACGCTTCAGGACGCGCCGTCGGATGCTGTCCCATCAAGACCACCATGATGCTTGGGTCGGCGGCTTTAAGAGCGTCTACCACTTCGAAGGCGGTTTTTGACCAGCCAGAAAACGGAACCTCCATCACAGCGACTTGGGTGCCCCATTTTTTGGCGCGGTCAGCGATAGTCTGCGCGTTTAAGCCGACACGGAACTTGGTCTCATCGAGTTCGGCGAGGTTTTGCCAGCCTTCCGTTGGCGCATCGATGATGCTTGCGGTGTGGTTTTTTTCCAGTACCGCGGCTACGGATGCCAAGACGATGGGTGGGAAGACGTTGGGTTTTCCCCATGCTTTGGGTTGTATGCGGGGTGGGTTAATTAGACAAACACGCATCGCGGGCACTCTGAGACACAATACCCTTGCTCTGTGATTAAAACTTTCCACTAAATGGTGCTGTTACGGTACCCAGCATGAAAAGTCTATTTTATACCGAATTTTATTTATGCGATGTAATCGATAGGTGGCAAGGGTTAACTTGCCAACGTTCCAATGTAATAAGTGTGGTCGCAAAATTCGGTCTCAATCTGATTTTTACTGCACAAGTAACATACATCGTATCGTCGAACAGCCCTTTGAAACGCCGCCTTATTGCTGTGGGCAACCAATGGTCGAAATAATTGATGATTAAGGCGGCTCCTTTTCAGCTTAAAATTTTGTCGAAAGGGTTACAGAGTGTCTCGTTAAATGGGCAAAAACCAAAACAGCCGCACTAAAATGATGACAACAACACAAAGCAGACCCCACAAAACGATGGTGGCATCGCGTATTCGCAGTGCGCCCAAAATTTTGTCCGCTGACAACGGCTCTTGCGGGTCTCCCAAAATGTACTGCCCGGGCTTTTCCAACTGCACGCGGAGTGCGCCTGCGACGGCTGCCATGGGCCATCCATGGTTGCGGCTGGGGGTTTTTTTGTGGTCGCGCCGCGCGATGTGCCAAGCGTTTTTGGCGTCTAAGCCGACTAGGGCTGCTGCGGCAATCATGAGCAGCGCGGTTAGCCGTGTGGGAATGTAGTTGACTACTGTGTCGAGGGTGGCGCTAAACCAGCCTGTGTTGATGTGCTTTTTGGTTTTGAAGCCCACCATGCCGTCGAGCGTGTTGATGGCTCTGAAAGCAAACGCTCCCGTTACGCCGAAGAGCGCGAAGGACATCATGGGGGAGAGTTTGAAGTCTATGAGGTTTTCTGCCATGGATTCGATGACAGCGCTGCCCATCTGTGTGGCATCCAAGTTTGTGGAGTCGCGCCGTGAGAAGTGGCTGTATTTTTTTGCTTCAGGCAGGTCGGCGTCTTTTATGGCTCTGGCGGCGGCCTTTGCCCAGTCGGTTTCCAGTTTGATGCATACTGTCATTTTTAGGAGGATTGTGGCGACGAAACCGTATACAACAATGTTAAGGTAAAACGGCAGATACGTGTAGAGTACCCATAGCCCAAAGAAAACTGGCAGAGTAGCGGCGGCTATCACTGTCAGTCCGAGTAGGATGCCGAGGAATTTTTCGATTTTGGGGTTGAGATTTTTGAAGGCGGGCTCGATTTTCTGGGTGAATTTGCCCATCAAAACGGTTGGATGAAGCTTATACGCGAGTTTTTCGGGGTTGTTGGGTGAGGGGTCGCCCCAGATTAAATCGAACATGATAGCCAACACTAGGATTGCGAGGGCAACTATCGAGGTTAGTAGGTTTAGCTCCAAGGTGGACCCGAACTTGCTTTTGAGATACCTTCATTTAAACAGTTAATATCGATTACGGTAAGCTGCAAAACAGTTTCGCCGGGTGTGATTAGCTTCTTTTTCTCAACCATTTTTAAGAAAAAATGTCCATGCAGGAAAGAAGCATGCAGGCAACTGATGAGACAGTTACTCCCAGCATTATTGTTGCTTTGGCGCGGCTCCATGCTTTTTTAAAGTTGTCTTTGTAAACTTCAATTATGTTCTGGTCGTTTGTCCAAAACATGCAGGGATGTCCGCTTTCGGTTTTCTGTTGGGTGGCTATCCATATTTCTTCGTTGTCTATGATTTGATAGTTTTTGCTTGTGTTTTTGCTTATTATTTTAGCGGCAAATTTTCCTTTGGTTGGCGCAATTTTTTCAATCGCTTGCTTTGTGTTTTCCTCAGTTTCTTTGCTAACTACAATGAGCTGTGTTTTAGTGTAGCTGCTAGCTATCTTACGGAAAAAATCTTTGTAATGCACTGACGGTGTCTGAATATGTTCAAAGCTTGCCATTAACATGAATTCATGTTTTAATTTTTTGAAGGTGTGATTTCTTCGGTTGCGGATTGCTTCGTCAGTTGTCAGTAGCCTAAATCTTGCGTCTTCTTTGTTTTCAGGCTGTTTTTGGATGGCGCTAACCACATCTTTTAGGTTGTTCTCAAGGTTAGAAATTCGACTATCGGCTTTTTCTTTCTCTTTTGCAATCAACGCATCTAACGCTTTGTCGATTGGTACTGCTTCAATAACAAATGGCTGCTCAATGGTTTTAATGATTAACCCCATTTTTTCAAGTTTAGGCAATAGCTTGTAGATATCTTGTCGGTGAAGCTGGGTGTGTTTGGAGATTTTCCCAACTTGTGTTTTCCCCGATTGCACTATGCTCAAATACACTTTTGCTTGGTTAACTGTGAAACCGAAACTAGCTAATTTGCTAACTAACTCCTCTTGCATTGTTACCCCTCGTTTTTCCCATAATTTCCTGCCCACACTACGCTATTCTTATGTAAGTATTGATAAGATTTTCGCTTTTCCCTCGATTTGTCATCAGCGGACCCTTTCCACTCGATTTTATATGTGCTGACCATACAAAGCATGGTCTGGGGATGAAAATCTTTCACTAGATTTGATTTCCTTTAACAAAAATGAAGAAAACCTTCAATCCCAAATCCGCCGGAACCACAGGGCACAGCAACAATGTGGGCTGAAAAGACTCTGGCCACACTTCCACGGAATAGCCTTAAGCTTGTGGAAAGAAAAATGTATTTACCCTTTCTCCTAATATGGTTCCAGAGTCTCAGCAAACCCCATCATAATCTCCTGTGCGCTTGGTTTTTTAAGGCAAACATTACTATTTGATGCAGGTGCAGGGTGTGGATGCTGAAGAGGAACTAAATGCAACAACCTTCCAAACATACCTTTACCTTGTTAAAGTTGGAAGACCTGTGGGTCCAAGAGACTTGATGCGTGGAGCCAACCTGAGTAGCCCCAGTGTCGCCTACAGAAACCTCCAAAAACTCATGGACCTAGGCTTAGTTGTCAAAGACGCCTACGGCAACTATGTCGTCAAAGAAAAACTAGGGGTTAAGGGATATGTTTGGTTTGGGAAAACTTTGATTCCTCGCCTCGCAGTCTTCAGTTTCATTTTCATTGGCGTACTGATAGCTGAAGTAGCTGTTTTGATTCCTCATCTCCTCAAGGGCTCGCCCATCGAGGAGTCGTTTTGGCTTTTAACAGTGGTTACAGTTGTTTCTGCGGTGGTTTTTTTGGTAGAGGCTTTGCGTTTTAGGAAGAAACCCGCGTAGTGATGTGCTGATGTGTTTTTCATCTGAGTATTTAGCTTTCGAAAACGTTTTTTCTTTTTTTGTTTTTTTAACGATATCAAATGTACTTTTTCTCAAAATATGGGCAGCGCACATAAGTGGATTATTTATGCAGCGCTTTCTGGTTCCCGGGGTCTTATTTTCTAAGTTTTAGCTTAATGTCTGCAATCAGGTTAGCAGCGAACATCAATGCTGTTGATAGTTTGAATCTTCTTTTCTTGTCAAACAGAAACGCTAAGCGCAGGTAGTAGTGATGGAATGCTGCTTCCCGCAGTTTACCCATGTCCCGCATGCTAAGCCACGGCGTTTCAAAGGTTGGGTGCGTTGTGTCGTAGAGGTCAAAATCTGTTACTTTAAGCCACCCTTTCTCTTTAACCATATCATACATAGGTGTGCCTGGAAAAGGTGTAGCTACATTGTAGAAGGCTACATCGTCTGGGGCAATTTTTTCCACGAACTTTATGGTTTCCCAAGCACTTTTCTTTGTTTCGCCTGGAAAACCCAAAATCACGTTCGGGACAGGTTTTAAGCCTAATTCACGTACCCACCCGAGAACTTTGATGGTTAACTCTGGGGTTATGCCTTTTTTCATGGCATCCAAAACTTGTTGTGTACCCGACTCCACCCCAAACCACACCGAAATGCAGCCTGCCTCCTTCATTTTCATAAGCAACTCTTTAGTTATCATGTCCACACGGGTTCCGCAGTTCCACTTAATTTTTAATCCGCGTTTTAGAATTTCACTGCAAAGCTCTTCAG
>JBJKPJ010000214.1:0-5999 GCA_046706605.1 Bathyarchaeia archaeon
GTCTGTGGGTAATCAGCCGCATTCAGAGTGTTCGGCGTTGGCGATTTTTCTTGATCGCTACTTTGAAGGAAAGGAACTATCGCAAACTTTTGAGAGAGCAAAAATAGCGATTGTCCCAAAAGAGCGAGGTAAAGAAATCAAAAGCTCCGTGGATTCATTGTAGGCTTGCAAGAAGGGTTTTATGTCAGCAAGTACCATTATTATGGGTACCAAAAGGGAAAATTGAGTATGTTATCAACAATTGATGATGCAACCCTAACTAAGGTGGCTTTGGCGTTAGGTGAAGAAGACGCCGTACGGCTTATAGAACACCTCAAAGGTGTGGAAGAGATAACAGACGATGAAATCGCCAACAAAACAGGCATCCGTCTAAACAGTGTCCGCAAAATCCTCTACAAACTCTACGACCACTCGCTGGTAAGCCTCAGACGCACAAGAGATCCCAAAACAGGCTGGTTTATTTTTCACTGGAAACTTCAACCCGACCAGTTGGAAGGCTTTATTTTGAACCAGAAAAGAAGAGTTTTAGAAAAACTCAACGTACGTTTAGAATACGAAAAAAACCATGACTTCTACTACTGCAACAACCAAGAATGCAAACGGGTGCCCTTTGAAGAAGCCGTGGAGCTGGTTTTTCACTGCTCTACATGCGGCAAACCATTGGTGCATTTTGGAAACGAAAAGATGATTGTGCAACTTTCCGAAAAAGTGGAAATTTTAAGAAAAGAACTAGGTGAGTAGCCTGCTTCCTACACGGGAGCAAGCAATCGGCATCCTCCAAGAAAATAATTGCCCACGCCAAGTTATTAACCACTGCCTAGCCGTAGCTGAGATCGCAGTAGAACTAGCAAACCAGCTAAAAGGAAAAGGACAGCAAATCAATGTGGAGCTTGTCTTGGCAGGAGCGCTTTTGCATGATTTGGGACGGTCAAAAAGCCAAACCGTCAACCACTCCCTTGTCGGCGCACAAATAGCTCAGGAAATTGGGTTGCCCGCAACAGTGGTTAACATTATCAAGCGACATGTTGGCGCTGGAATCACCTCAAGCGAAGCAGAAGTGATGGGTTGGCCAGTGGATGTTTATGTACCTCAAACGTTGGAGGAAAAAGTTGTAGCTTACGCTGACAAGTTAATCGGCAACTCTAAGCGAGTGCCTATCGAAAAAGAGATTAGGCGGCTTAGAAAAGAAAACAAGATGGATGCAGCAGAAAGGGTAAAAGCATTGCATGAAGAAATGACGGATTTGTTGGGTGGATCGACATGACTATGTTGACGCTTTTGGTCAAGGCTTCAAATTTTGGGCAAGTCAAGCAAGTAGAGGAGATGCTTGACGCGCAGTTTGAAGATTTAGATTTGGAATTTAACGTTTCATCCAACGCGACAACCCGATGGGTTCAAGTGGAGTTATCAGGCGAAGATGAAGTCATCGCTAAAAGCTACATAAAAAAAGAAATCGGCACCTGCCCCATAAATCTTGAAAACGCAAAAAACACATCCATCCTCCGCGGCTACATCACCAAAATCGACCACGACCACCAACAACTAATGGTTGATGTTGGCGTCTTTGAACCTAAACCGGCATTTGCAACAGTATCTTTGGAGCGTTTGCAGGCGCAACTTGCAGATGACAAGAATGTTTCGCTCAAAAAACTGGCGGAAACCTTTGGTTTAGCGGTACGAGTCCCCGTATGCATTTCGCTGTTGCAGGAAAAGGAGTTGGGGGCGGAGTTGGCAGAGACGCAGGTTTTGCGGTTGCGGGATTGGCGGTTGTCACTTTTGGATAGGTTGATTGTTTTGGGGGCTTCAAAAGAGCAGCTTGAGATTTCGTTGGAGCGTAGTAGGCTTACTCGCGATGTTATTGGGGTTGAGAGGTTGGGGTTGTTTGAGTTTGCTTTGACTTGCAAGCTTGGGACGATGGCAGCGGGGTTGGTTTCGATTTTAGGGCGGTTTATGCGGGGCAGTGTTTTTGTGGTTTTTGATGCTAAACGAGAGTTAAGTTAGCGGTGAACAGGAATTAACCTTATAATAGTGTACATAAATAATTAAATTCTTATTGAGAGGGAGAGCCTTTGAGCCAAGTTGACGATAGAAAAAAATACCGAATAGACATCGGCGCTTACGGTAGCATAGGAATAGAAGCACCCACAA
Organism: Bathyarchaeia archaeon; assembly: GCA_046706605.1. Lineage (GTDB taxonomy): Archaea > Thermoproteota > Bathyarchaeia > Bathyarchaeales > Bathycorpusculaceae > Bathycorpusculum. The sequence continues at coordinate 2,149 of JBJKPJ010000214.1, forward strand.
AAAAAGAGTGCCTTGAGCTTTTCAAAGAGGTTACCAAAACCAGACGTGACTCCAAACTCGACGAAGCTATCAGATAGCAACAGCAACGCTTCCAAGAGCCGCCAACAAATTGCAACAGACGTACTTAGACGACGTCTAGAGTACGTCGTGTTCTTCTTTGCAATGCGCTTCAAAGTCCGCTTTGGTATCGTAGACTTCCTGGTCTATGGGGCACCTGTATTTTTTGTCTTTAGTCATTTCGGGTTTAGGAACTGTAACGCGGGGCGCGGTTCTTTTAAGGTCAGATGTGTCGTTTTTTGGCAAATTTTTCACCTCCAAGACGGGGAAGCCGTGGTTAACATTAATGTTAACTCTGCGGCAAGTGGGCTATTAAGAATTTGTGACTGCACCCAGACAACAACCAACCCTTTTAAAGCAACCAAGTAACCAAATAAAAAAAGGAAAAACCAACAAACTAACTGTTTTGTGCTTGCTGGTTTTGCGGTAAAAAGCAGCACCAAAACCTACAGCAGCAGCTACAAACGCAACAGCAAGGACAGGGGCAACCAGTGGAAGCACATTGCTTGAAGCCTCAGGAGCAGCAATAAGGTTGGGCTGCTCAATTTCAGCGTCAGTGTCCGTTGTATCGGTGCTGTTGTCCTTATCATGTAGGGCGTGTTGTCTGAAGTTTAAGTGGAGTTATCATTTGTCAAAGTTGAATGGTCAACCATTGTTGTAGGGTCAGGAGGCGGGGCAATCAGGGGAGTGTCGTCGGCGGTTGCCAAAGACATGCGGTGCGCGTAATAGAACAGCGGCAAATAGAGTGGTTACAATTAGGCTCTTGTTTTTCATGTTTATCCTTGTCTAGTATTTGAAGAGGCTTATTAGCACCAAGCCTTCGAACACGGTGTCCAATTTCTGAAAACATAATTCCAAAAAAACGCAACTCCCTAACTTTTTAGGGGAAATAGATAAGTGTAAAAGCAAACATCAATATTAGTTAAATAGTTGATTATTTATGAAAAAGTCGATTTATGCCTTAACCTTAACTCTGCTATGCTTTTCTGTTGCTTTTCTCTCGGGGCTAACCGTGAACGCTCAAAGCGTCGATTCGTGGCCCATGTTTCACAGCGACGCAGCCCACACAGGCTACACCACCACCGACGGCCCAGCCACAAACCAAACGCTTTGGACTTTTAGCATACCAAACAATGGATGGGTACTAAGCTCTCCCGCAGTAGTTGACGGCGTAGTCTACTTCACCTCATCCGACAAAGGCTACATGGAAGGCGCAAACAACAACCTCTACGCCTTAAACGCCCAAACAGGCGCAAAGCTTTGGAATTTCTCTGCAGGCGGCAAAATCTACACCTCCCCCGCTGTCGCTGATGGCATGGTTTTCATAGGGTCAGATGACCACGCAATATACGCAGTAAACGTAACCACTGGCCAACAAGTCTGGAAATGCGTAACTGGCAAAGAAGCTGAAGGTGCCCCAACCGTTTCAGGCGGCGTAGTTTACGCTGGCTCCAACGATGGCAAACTCTACGCCATTGATGCAGCCACAGGAATGCCGATTTGGAACTTTACCACAGGCGGCTATGTCACTACTGCCCCCGCCGTAGTGGAAGGTGTTGTCTATTTCGGCTCATATGACCACAAAGTCTACGCCGTAGACGCAACAACAGGTGCAGAAAAATGGAGCTACACAACCGACAGCGTGGTGGCTTCATCGCCGCTGGTAGTTGACGGCAACGTTTACATCGGAAGCTTTGACAACCAAACCTACGCCCTAAACGCCAACACAGGTGACCTTGTCTGGAAAGCGGAAACAGGCTATGACCAATGCGTACAGGCATCCCCCGCATTTGCTAACGGCGCAATCTACACTGGCGGCGCATTTGACAAAAAAGTCTACGCATTAGACCCCGCAACTGGACAAGAGAAATGGACCTACACCATGGATGCAGGCTTAACTACGGGTCCAGCCATCGCAGGCAACACCATCTACGTCACATCCACCTTGGGCAACACAACCTACGCGCTAAACGCCCAAAGCGGCAGCTTTCTGTGGAGCTACCACACCAACGGCAACATATACTCCTCGCCCGCAGTAGCAAATGGCGTCGCCTACTTTGGCGCTTACGATGGAACCTTCTATGCGGTCGGCCAATCAAATTCAAGCGCCAACTCAAACACCGACTACACGTTGTACATTGTAATCGCAGTGGTAGCAATCGTTATTATCGTAGCCGCGGCTGCAGTGTTGTTGAGAAGACACAAGTAGTCTTCTTCACTTCTTTTTTCTGTCAATCTGTTAATCGTTATTTGCGGCTGCAAGTTTCCTCATTTTCCTTGAAAACAAAACACTAAGCAAAACAACCACAACTACTATCACTGCAACTGCCACAGCCGCGATGAGACCGTAGGTTAAGTCTGGTTGTGAAGTATTTGAAGTAGGCATCACAGTTGGTGTAACTGTGGGGTTTATAGATTGTGTCGGGGTAGGGGTTGATGTGAGGGTTGGAGTTGGGGTGGTGGAGTCTGATGACAGGTCTGTTATGGCTTCAGCGCGGTAAATGTACCAGCCAATGGGGAACGTTATGGTTTTCACTATTTGTCCAGCGGGATTCACTTCAATTAAGACAGCACCTGTGTTGTTGAAGTTCCATGGTTGGTTTTGTGTAAGCTGGTGAGTTGGGTCACCAAAAGCGCCAAAGAAATCTCCGTTTGGAAGAATCAATGTTGCGCCACCATAAGAGTTCCAATATTGTGTGGGGGCTTCCCAACTTCTGGTCACGGAGGCAGTCATGCTTGTCTCGTTTAGCGTTATTTCCAGCAGTTGGCTGTGGCAGTCGTCTGGGTTCGTGTTGTTGTTGTAGTCGTTGTCAAACATGGTGAAAACGTCGGGAGCTACCTCTTTAACATCGTGACTGTGATACCATAAACTGGGCGGCAAACCATTGACGTTTGGAAGTGGTTGACCGTTAGCTCCCAGCAAAGTGAAGTTGCCGAATTCGCCGCATGCCCAAATTATGTTGCCTGTTGTTTGGTCAATTTTGTAGAAGGTGTTCTGGTTCCGCAGGTTCAGATAGATAATGCCGTCATTGTAGTCCCAATCCAGCGTGTTAGCATGGGTAAAGTCTTCAACTGTTTCGCCGGTTATTTTGGTTTTGGAGGTCTCGTTGAATGGGGAAGCTTCGCTGAGGGGAATGTGGTCGTAGGTGTCCCAAGTCCAAAGAACCGTGCCATTTGAATTAACTTCCATAATTTTGTCAAAGAGAACAGGGGTGTTGTCAATTTGGCGTATGTAGTCCCGTAAAACAAGGAAGGTGTTGTTAATGGGGTTGTATTGTATGTCGTGTTCGCTGACAACATTTGGAAAATCTTCTGTGGTGTTGGTGACGAAGTTCCAGATGTGTGTAGAACAAGTCGTCCAAACAGTGTCTTGAACGTCGGCGCCAGGTTCTCCTTCAAACAGTAAAGTGTCAGGTGCAATATTGTATATTGCTCCATCGTAGGGGGAGTCAGCTTGCCGCATATTTACTATTGTGCCGTTGCTGTCCATGACCACCAAATAATTTTCTGAAGCGTTATTGTTATTCTTTAAATCAAATGCTATTAACCCATCCCATGAGGGCCCATACGTGGTGATAGTGTAAGGCAGAGGAGAGTTACTAGTTTGTGAAGTGGAAAGGGGGGTAAAGATGGAGAGGGCAAGAACTAACAGTAACCCTGCCGCGATGCTGATTACTAGGGGTTTTTTGGTTATAATCACTTTTTTAACCTCGTTTTCAGGGGTGTATTTAGACACTGTTTTTGGTCAAAACGGAGCATAATTTAGTTATTAACCGTTTCTCAGAATCTTACCC
>JBJKPJ010000215.1:0-4856 GCA_046706605.1 Bathyarchaeia archaeon
ACCGACACGAGAATGCTATGTCAGACAATCTGTTCCAGCAAATAGTTTTGTCGATGTTGCTTAGTTGAGTGGCGTTTTTGCTGTTTGTTGGACGCTAGTTTTGCTGGTTTAAATTCAGGGTATTTTACAGTTTGTTTTTCTCTAAGGCGGATGTCTCGTTCGATGGAGCGCATCATTTCTTCGTCTTGAGCTATACCAAGTCGCTCTAATGTCCCGCAATGTTCAAGAATTTTATGTAGTTCTGGGATGGTGAAGTTGTTCCAGTGAGGTATTGGTTTGCGGATTTTCATCCAAATTCCTCAAGTACACTTTTGTTTATTTCCTTCCCAATAATTACTACTCGACAGATTCTAAAAATTTATCTGTTTGTCTAAAAAACGCAGTTATTTAAAACAAAATTTCAAAAAAGTCAACTATAAAACGCACTAACTAAACGTTTGTTTAGAAAAATGAAGCTCCCAACACTGAAGGCAACGTTTTTGCCACTGCAAAACTAAACAGGATAAGATAGAATATGGGCGCCCAAAGCTAATGTTGGTTCAGAAAACAGCAGAGGAGCAGTAAAGAGGAGCCGATGGTGCTGGTAACAGCATTGATGTTATTGGATTTTTTCGCACAGATTGTTTTGTTGTTTGTAAAGAAGACGTTCATGTCGCCTACTTTGTACATGATGAAGGTTGAAGTGATAAATGAGAGAAGTTCAATCACCACGTTTATGGGGCTAAATATGTTAAGAGTGTAGAAGCCTACCTGATAAAACCCATACTGTTTTGTTAGCAGCGACCAAAACATTTGACTGCTTGATGCATGGGTTTTGCAATGTTTAAATGCTGCTTTCTACATTTAGGTTTCCAGTGAATTATTTATGACCATGTCTGTTGTTGCAAAGCAGATTCTAACGGAAAAATTCAATTCAGTCAAAGAAACAGATACACTGTCAAGGTGTCTGGAAAGCTTCAAAAAAGGTTTACCACCAGTTCTAGCGGTCCTTGACGAAAATGGCAAATACGCTGGAATGATAACAAGGCGCGCAATAGTGAGGTCTCGATTAAACCCCATAGTTACCAAAGTAAAAACCCTCATGCAGTCAGCCCCAGCTGTTGCCCCCGACACATCGCTTGGTGCCCTAGCGAGATTAATGATTGGCAGCGGAATTCGTCAGTTACCCTTGGTTGAGAAAAACCAAATTTTAGGTTTCATCACAGACGAAGATGTTATTCATGCTGCTGCCAGCGGCGAATGGGGCAAAGCCACCGTAGAAACGGTGATGACACGTGCTCCACACATGATTGAAGCAAACCGCTCTGTCGGCGCAGTTTTGGGTTTAATGCGTGAATTTGAAATTTCCCATGTTCCCGTAATGGAAAGCGGAAAACTAGTCGGATTAGTCAGCGTAGAAAACATCTTAGAGAGCATTTACTGGCCACAAAAGCGCCAAACCCAAGGCGACATCGCAGGAGAAAAAATCGAAACCTTAGGCTTACCAGTCAAAGGAATCATGACAAGCCCCCCTGTCACAATAAACCCCAAAGCAAATCTACGCAATGCAGAACAAAAAATGCACGACCGAAACGTATCCTGCCTAGCAGTCGTAGACGAAGAACACTTAGTGGGGATAGTCACCAGACTTGATTTTCTGGAGCCAATCTCTCAGATGGAAGCGCAAGCAGACCGCAAGTTCTTAGTGAGTTTTGGCTCAAAAGGCGTTGACGTGAACCCCGAACAGCAAAGTTTCATGATAGAAGACTACGACGGCTTCGTCCGTAAGTTTGGAGAGGCGTTTGGTCAAGGCACATTGTTTGTTTACCTCAAAAGCCATGGCAACAACAACGTGCGCGACACGCAGCTGGTTCATTGTCGGCTGCAATTCCGAACTGTAAAAGGCACCTTTTTCAGCGCCAGCGAAGGCTGGGGAGTTGAACCCACCTTCCGCGTTGCGCTAGACCGCCTAGAACGGCGACTGCTACGCAGCAAAGAACTCCTAGCCTACAACCCCAAATACGCTCGGGACTACATGCGCAAAATCGGATTACCCTCAGAAGAAGAATAAAACCTCTTCTTTTCTTTTCGTTTTTTATTAGCAATGTTTTTCAACATACTAATAGCTGGTTTTTTGCCAATAGTGACCTACCAGTCTTAGTAAAGGGAGGCAGACCTTACATTGTTTCTGCATTGAACCGCTAATAGGAACCTATAGGCTTCAAAGTAGAGAAACGAGGGCATTGTCGTAGACTTTCTTTTGTGGGTTGTTTGGTAGTTTTTTTATATGTGATTGGTCTTATGCGGTGGTTGTCTATGGGTGCCTGTAATTGGGTAAAGAGGAGGGGCAGTTGGCTTTCAAGCCGAGACCGCGAATTCAGACGCTATCGGATTTAATTTTTGGTTTAGCACTCTCGATTGGTGCGCTGAGTTTAATTGGGCAGCAACCGACAAGTTTCGGGGAGGTTGCAGTGTCTTTGGCGTTTTTTAGCTTCAGTTTCCTGATTTTGGTGGGCGTTTGGCGTAGCTACTCCAGCATCCTTAGCGTGCTTCCGGTCGAAACCGAAACCTTAACCAGCCTAAACATCCTGCTGCTCTTCACGGTATCCATTGAGCCTTACCTTTTCAATCAGCTGTTTACATCACTTGGAGACTTCTGGAATAATGTATCCGTGCTATTTGCGGCGGATTTGGCTGGGATGTTTCTTATTTTGGCGTTCTTTAATCATGCGCTTGCAGACGAAACCAAAAATTTTGTACCTAAAGCCTATATGCGGGAGTACAGGTTTAGCAGGAACTACGATTTGCTGGTAGCTGGGATTTTTCTGTTTTCCATGATTCCTGCGTTTGCCCAAATCAACGTGGTGCAGGTTGTTGTCGGCAGCGGACACGGCACTATCCCGTTGCGTGTGTTTTTCTGGATTACTGCGTTGATTTTAGGGTGGACAAGACGGCTCCTTCATGTCATAAAGAAAGAATAGTAGGTTAAGATGACAAAAATGCTAAATTGGAATCCTTGATCCGTCGAAACCTAACTTTGAAGTCCCAAGCTCTGCCTTCACTTCACGCAGTTGCGCCGCATTAAAAACGGGACCGTCACGGCAAACTCGGTATTTGCCGATAACGCAGCTTCCGCACAAACCAATGCCGCACCGCATTAGACGTTCTAGGCTGGCTTCTATAGGCAGTTTACGTTGCTCGGTCATTTCGAAGATTTTTTTAACCATAACTTCTGGTCCACAGGTGTATACCATGTCAAATTTTTCTTTATCAAGCAACTCTGCCAGAGGCTGAGTAACCAAACACTGCAAACCCGCCGTGCCATCCTCAGTGGTGGTTATGAAGCTTTTTTCGCGGCAGACTCCGCCCAGTTCCTGCACAAAGAGGAGCTCATTTTTGGTTTTGGCGCCTTCCACGAATGAGAGCCGCTCCGTTTTGGCGGCGAGCTGCTTTGCCAAGAAAAGAAGCGGTGCAGTACCTGTTCCCCCTCCAACAAGAAGAACTCTGCCACGACTCAAAGTGAAGGAGTTGCCAAAGGGTCCTCGAAGTCCAACGGTTGCGCCGGCCTCCAAGCTGTGCAGGTGGCGTGTGGCGTCTCCAACGGCTTTGACGGACACTGAAACCAATCCGTCACCAGCGTCTTGCATGCTTAGGGGAATTTCGTCTATGCCAGGAATCCACAGCATCAAGAACTGCCCTGGCTTTGCTTTGGCGCAGAGTCTGTCGGTTAAGGTGTAGGTTTTTACTGTTGGGCTATCTGTTCGGATCCGCACTATTTGGGTGGCTCGAATCTTATTTGTGGTGTGTAAGCCCGACAATTTCCTTTACGCTCCTGTAATGTTTTTTCCTCAAATATGTTTCCACTCCTTTAGTTACCGCCTCAAAAACCTCCACTTCGTCAGCAACAGCAGTGCCAATTTGAACCGCAGAGGCGCCTGCCAAGAAAAACTCCACAGCATCCCGCCAATCTGAAACACCACCGCACCCGATAATGGGCACCTCAAAAGCTTCAGCAAGGTCATACACACAACGTAGGGCGACGGGTTTGATGGCTGGACCTGACAAGCCGCCTTTTTTGTTGCTTAAAACTGACTGCATCGTCTCTACATCAATCGCCATCGCTTTAAGCGTGTTTACTGCCGTTAAAGCATCTGCACCTGACTCCACAGCGGCTTTTGCCAGCACCGTTATATCTGCCACATTAGGCGAGAGCTTAACAATCAGCGGCTTATTAATTGCAGCTTTAACCTGTAGCACAACTTCAGAGAGAAGATTTGGGTTCTGCCCAATCTCCGCCCCTGTCTGCTTAACATGCGGGCAAGATACGTTAAGTTCTACAGCGTCTGCACCTGCATCTACAGCTTTTTTAGCAACTTGAGCGTATTCTTCTGCGGAGTACCCAAACACGCTTACAATCAACGGCACATGCAGGATGGTTTTGGAGAATTTGATCTCCTCAGTATAAGCGTCGATGCCTGGGTTTGGTAAGCCCATGGCGTTGATTAAGCCGCCTTCTGCTTGGACAACTGTTGGGTTGGGGTAGCCGCTTCGGGGTTGTATGCCAACAGATTTAGTTACGACTGCTCCTGCACCTGCTTTTGCTATTCGTTTTAGGGATTCAGCGCTGTAGCCCAATATGCCTGATGCTAGCATGGTGGGGTTTGGCAATTGTAAACTTGCAAGGCTTATGCTTAACGGGTTGGTTTCCAAATAAATTCACCATACAATCTAGGTTAATGCGTAAGGTAAGATAAAGTTTCTTAGCTTTCAGTATAGGATTGTTTTAGTCATTTTTATGTATAAAATATGAATAACAACAAAAGTGATATTTTTCATTTAAAAAAGAAAAATGAGGGTTTAGTAAGGACACAAAAACG
>JBJKPJ010000216.1:0-13507 GCA_046706605.1 Bathyarchaeia archaeon
GTCTACAACGCCCTACCAGACAAAGGAATCTCGGCAGGCAAACTAGCAAAAGAAACAAACCTATCGATGCGCAGAATCTACAAATATCTCAGGGGCTTAAAGGGCAAAAAACTGGTTTTCATAAGAAAAACCCCCAAAGCTTACGGTTTAACCTGCAAAGGTGAAATGCTCGCCTCAGTACTGCAGGAGCTTCAACACATAGTAGAGGAAACATGGAGCTCTTCTCAGCAAGTCACTAGTTGCAGCGACAACGCATAGAAAACTCCCTTTTTTCTATTTAGCCAGGAGCGCCATGGAACGGTACATTTTCCCAAAGCATTTTCCACCAGTCTGCCTCAGTTATGGTTTCGCCGTGGACAATGATTTCTAAAACCATCTTTAACATTGCATGATGTCTTGTTTCATCGTTTAGAATAGCTTTCAGCAGAAAAACGACTTTCTCGTTTTCGATGGTAGGTATCATTTCTTGGAGCACTTTTATCAGTTTAGCTTCAATGGCGATGTGCTTTTCAATCAGTGCTTTTTGCTGATCGAGATCCCCCTGATTTAGGGCAGTTGAAGCTTTAGTTAGCAGCGTGATTGCAGCTGTGTAAAGTTCAGCGTGTTTAACAGAATCCAGTGAAACGCCCTTCAAAACCCCCTTAACAGCTGGGTTTTTCATATCTACCAAAGCGTGTTCCAGCGAAGAAACAATTTCGTTTTCAACAACAATTTGATTCTTCAAAAAAGCAAGGAGGTCATCCATTTTTTTATCCATAAATTATTCTCCTAACGTTTATTAGCTAACCAGATTTTTCAAGGTTTCGGAAACTTTTATTCCAAGCTCTTTGCAAGCGTTGAGGTTGGTTTGATCAGGTGTGTATCTGACAAGCAAGGGTGGCTCAATTGTCTGCATCTCAAACTTGTTTTTGAGTATCTCCAAGACCATTTTGGGTGCTTCACCGCTCCAGCCATAAGAACCAAACGCTGCAGCCAACTTGCCTTTCAGGTTTATTCCTTGCACTGCAGCTTCTTCAAAGAGGTTTTTGAAGTCAGTAGGCATGTCATGATGGTAGGTGGGCGCACCAATAATGATGGCATTATAGGAATCTAGACTTTCAGCTTCAACATGGAAATTTAATTCAACTTCAACGTCGCTACTGTCTTGAATTGACTGAGCAATGGCTTTTGCCATTTTTTCAGTGTTTCCAGTTCGACTATAATATAAAACAAGTACTTTTTTCATAACCCAAAACTGCACGACACAGTATTTCAACATTTCTCAGAATACAAAACCTAAAAAGAGAAAAGAACCACAAGTCTACCGCTCTCTGACAAGCCGACCCCCACGTTCTAATGACTTGCTTTTGCGTCCACGGTTTACTCCGCCTTTGCGTCCGATTTTCTTGAAAAATTCTGAACCATGTAACTCAGCCACTTTTCACCACCCTTTTTGCCTATCTTTCGGTAGAAATCGGACCCTCTTTCTCGCGCTACCTTCAAGCAGCCTTTTCTGCCCGCTTCTTGGCGAGTCATCTTTTGTTTTTCTTCACCTCTGATAATCACTTTTTCACCTCCAAAACAGCCGGTTTAATTCTAATACCACAAAAATAGGCTTAAACCCAAAAATGCAGGAACCCAAAAGAACAGCGGTTATTCTATTTTGCCGATTTCTTTGGTTATGTCGATTGGGGAAAAGTATGTTTTTTCTGGAAGCTTGTGTATTAAGTCAGTAACTTCAGGGGGTGCGCCATTGCTTTGGGCGTGTTCAATCAGTTTCTTTTTCGCAGCAGGGTAATGGATACCTGCCAAGTATTTTTCTACAACAGCGGGACTAACGTGCCTACTCTTTTCACGGTGGTCAGTAGACTGTCTTCTTGCTCTTGCCGCCGTTTCTTGTTTACTCGTGTACACTTCACCTCCAAACAACATATCTAAAAAAACAAACCCAACAAATGCCACGTTAACTTATCCTTCTTCACGTTCTTTTTCCTGCCCAATTAACCGCTTGACTTTTTGTCCACCTCTATGACCTGCCTCTTCAAGACTTGTTTTTCCCCTTGCCTCCAATGTCCCTTCATGCTGTTTTGCCCGTTGAGAACCACCCTTACTACCAATCTCACTATAAAACTCTGGACCGTGGGTTGCTGCAGTTTTTTTGCCGCCTCTACGCCCAGCCTCAGCAACAGTCATTTTACCCTTCCTTTGGGCTTCAGCCCCCAAATAATCACCTCCAAAAAAAGTTATGCAGCTGCTTTTTCTGAGTTTCTATCGGGAAACATACCAATTAAAGCTATGTGGCTGTTCACCTACAATAACAGATTTCTTAAAGATAGCTCAAAGAGAGCCATTTGGCAAATTATAATAAGAAAAAATCAAAAAAAGGCAAACAAAAAGCTATCTATTCTTCTTCACGGGCTTTTCCTTCAATAATCAGTTTGCGAACTCTTTGCCCACCTTTTGGACCACCTACTTTTCCTCCTTTGCGACCGATTCTCGAATAGAAGGCTTCTCCATGAGTTTCAGCGGTTTTAAGTCCGCCTCTGCGCCCAGCCTCAGCAACAGTCATTTTACCCTTCTTTTCTTCCACAAATTCACCTCCAGAAAGTTAAAAGCCTAAAAAAGTAAAAAGCTAAACCAAAAAATCACTAAAAGGTTATTCTTCTTCGTGTTCTTTGCCAGCTTGGATTAGTTGCCGAACCCTTTGTCCACCTCTATGGCCTGCCTCTTCAAGACTTGTTTTTCCCCTTGCCTCCAATGTCCCTTCATGCTGTTTTGCCCGTTGAGAACCACCTTTACTACCAATCTCACTATAAAACTCTGGACCTCGCTCCATAGAGACTTTTTCGCCTCCTTTCCTGCCGATTTCTTCGTAGAATTCGCGTCCATGGGTTGCAGCGGTTTTTTCTCCGCCTTTGCGCCCAGCCTCAGCAACAGTCATTTTACCCTTCCTTTGGGCTTCAGTTCTTGTACTCAAAAAAATTCACCTCCTACTTAAATCTGGAAAAGTAGTCAACTGATATATAGTGCCAAATAACCGCTCATAAACTTATGTTGTTGTAGCATAGCAGTAACATGCCAACTAAGCTCTCAAAAAAGTTAAGGCACCATGGATAAATAGACAAGGAACTGCTAACATCCTACATGGGTTAAAGATTTTGTCCATATACAAGTTAATTTAAATATACCCAACTTGTCAACTAAATAATCACTGGGTACACCATGAAAGTGCTGTTAATTAATCCGCCGCAGACGTTTTATCCAGGCTCAGAGCCGCCCGCAGGAAACTTGCCAATCGGCTTAATGTACATAGCCGCAGTACTCAAAAAAGCCAACGTACAGGTCGAGATTTTAGACGCCTTCATCGAGGGCACTTTTCATCAGAACCAAGAAACAATCGCCGTGGGTATGCCCTTTGATTCAATAAAGCGGGAAATAATTGCCAAAAAACCCGATATCGTTGGCATAGCTGGACCCTTCACTTGCCAAATAGAAAACGCTCTTAAAGTCAGCGATGTCGCCAAGGAAGCTGACCCCAAAATTCTCACAGTTATGGGTGGTCCACATGTTACGTTGGTTGCAAAGGAGTTTTTGGAAGAAGCAAAAAACGTCGATGTAGCCGTAGTTGGCGAAGGCGAATACTCCATGCTTGAAATTGTTCAAGCCTTCCAAAACAAAAAATCCTTCAACCAAATTTTAGGTATTGCTTACCGACAAAACGGTGCAGTAACAGTAACCTCCTCTCGTTCACTTATCGAAAATTTAGATGAGTTGCCCTACCCCGCCTATGATTTGGTAGACATGGAAAAGTACTTGTCGCCTTCAACGATTGGGTACCGCAGTTTCCAAGATCGAGCCATATCCATGATAACCAGCCGCGGCTGCCCTTTTAACTGCTGCTTTTGCGCTGTCCACCTTCACATGGGACAAAAATTCAGGGCGCACTCAGCAAAATATGTCTTGGACCATATCCAGTTTGTCGTAGACAAGTACAGGGTAAAAAACATCTTTTTTGAAGACGACAACCTCACTTTAGACCTTAAACGGTTTGAAGCCATTTGTGATGGCATCATCGAGCGGAAAATCAAGGTAGGCTGGGAAACCCCAAACGGTGTCCGTGCAGACTGCTTAAACATGCAGTTACTAAAGAAAATGAAAAAGTCAGGTGCCAACAGCATTTTTGTGGGTGTAGAATCAGGTGACCAGCAAATCCTCGACAAAGTCATCTGCAAAAGCCTTGACCTAAACCGCGTGGTAGAGTTTGCCAAAAACGCAAAGGAAATCGGGCTTAAAACAGGCGCCTTTTACATTATTGGGTTCCCTGGCGAAAACAAAGAAAACATGCAGCGCACGGTGGATTTTGCGCTTGAGCTTAAACGCAAGTACGATGTGGGGATGCACCTGTTTATGGCAACACCCTCCTACGGCACAAGGCTGTATGAGGACTGCAAAGCTAAAGGCTACATTGTAGGAGATTTGTCGTGGAATGCTTTTGCTCAGGCTCGTCAACCCAAAGGTCTGCCGCTTATTACAACAGACGAGTTCACCCCAGCAGAAGTCAAAGAAATAGCCGCCAAAGCGCTGGCAGAATACAAAAAGCTCTCGTTAATTGGTCACGTCAAACACCCAGGAAAAGCTCTGAAAACTGCGTTTAGGCAGCCACAACTTATAGGGAAATACATCAAAAGCTTATTCCATTAATCCGTTGCTTCGTTATGGTGGAGGTTAAATTGTTAACCGATCAATTAGGTAGTGTATGCTTGAATACCTTGTGTTCGTTGCTGCGTTTGCGACGTTGATTGCCGCCTTTGCCTACATACGCTCGATGTTTAGGGGGCAAACCAGACCTAACAGGGTAACTTGGTTTATGTGGTCTGTGGCGCCGTTTATTGCAACCGCTGCGGCTGTCGCCGACGGCACAGGTTTAGCAGTCATCCCAGTGTTCGTGTCAGGTTTATCCCCCTTTCTGATTTTGACAGCCTCATTTTTCACCAAAAAAGCCTACTGGAAAACTACACCATTTGATTATCTCTGCGGAGCACTCTCAGGCTTTGCGCTGGTTCTCTGGTATCTGACCAGTAGCCCAGATTTAGCCATTGTATTTTCAATATTAAGCGATGCCTTAGCTGCGATGCCAACACTTACCAAGGCGTGGCGCAACCCAGAAACAGAATCAGCATGGCCCTACATTGTAGGCGTGTTTAGCCCGATGACGAGTTTTCTTGCAGCGACAGCTTGGAGTTTTGCGCAGGTAGCTTTCCCCGCCTATCTGGTAGTGATAAATGTTCTCCTTACTGTTTCAGTCTTTAAAAAACGCTCAAATTAGTAAGCGTTATCGTTACAATATCTTTAACTAATTTTATTTGGAAAGAGTTCATGATGCCTTCCATAAAAAATCTCGGCGATTAACTCTCTTTTAGCCTCGGAAACAAATGCTTTGCATTTTCCTTCTCGATTGCCGTAATGTCTTTTGAATCAAAACCTGCAGGTTGATGAGGAGTAGGAAAGTTGTTGTCTTCTTCCAATACCCGAAAAAAACAAAAACTGAGGCAGGTGGCGGGCCCGCTGGGATTTGAACCCAGGACCTCCGGCTCCGCAGGCCGGTGTCATAATCCGTCAGCATGGAAAAATTCCAGTGACACCGGACTTATCCATTGTACTAGACGACGAGCCCGCATACGCAGAATACAACCAGAGGATAATAAATACTTTGCAGCAAATGACGTCAGCTGGAAGAAAAACGGAGACTTTAAGGTCTGCTACTTGGGCACTTAGGGAACTAAATCGTCATGCTGACCTTATGAATCCTGAGGGGGTCAAGAGGTACATCTCTGAGCTTTAGAAACAGATTTGGAGAATCGGCTTCTGATGCAAAAAACAAAGGAATAGCAATCAGCCGTCTCTTAGCTTGTGGAAGAAGAAGACAAAGACCTGCGCACAGTGTTGTCTTCTTCTTTCAGAGTAGAAGAAAAAAAATCGGTTTTTCCTTAAAAAAAGCAGTTTTTTCTTCTTCTCCCAACTAGGGCAAAGATCAAAAGAACACCTATGTGAAGTCTAGCTATTTGACCCTTTCTTTCCATCTTTCCATCATAGTTGACGACAAAGGCAAACACCTATCCGCCCACACCAAAGAGGCAATATGGCAACGCATTCAACCCTTCATCAATCAACAACACGTCCACATCAAAAGGACAGTTCTTTACGGTGAAACCACAGTCAAGGTTGATCATAAAACGGTTTCCTATGCTTTAACACTGAAAAACAAACCACCAACAATTTCCTAGCAGCTGCAACCCTAGCCGTATTCTTACCCTTCCTCCCAGCAAGGCAACGATAAGACCGACTAATCCAAGTATCATACTTACTAACATGCGTAGAAACACACTCAATCATAATCCACCTAAGCCACCGACTACCTTCCTTAGTAATGTTTCCATGCCTAACCATACCACCCGACTGATAAGTAGACGGCACCAAACCAGCATAACTACAAAGCTTCTCAGCAAACGGAAAACGACCAATATCGCCGAGCCCACTCAGCTCTCATCTTTCACATACATTGGTCTAAAAAAGAAAAAGGGAAGGGAAATTTTTTGTTGTTTAGGATTTTAACGTTTTCTTGCGAGAAGCAAGCCAACTAGGGCTATGGCGAGGATTATCGCGATGGTTGCGCCGACAATGTATGTCATCAAATCACCAATTGTAGCTAGGTTAGCTTGAACCACTGGAGTTGGTGAAGGAGCCGAAGCAGGAGCTGCGGTGAAGTAGGTTTGCGCGGAAGATTGGTAGTAGGATTCGCTGCCTGCAAATGTTGCAATGACCGTGTAGTCGCCGGGGATGTCAGGAGTCCAAGTTAAGCCGTAGGTGCCCATAGCGTTGGAGGTGGTTGTGCCGATATTGCGGTAGTTGCCATTAGTATCAATAACACTCAAAGTGACGGGAACGCCAGTTACTTCAGTTGGATATGGTTGTTGCATGTAGACGTATTCCATCCAGTTGCTCATGTCTTTGTCAGCGATGCATGGTAAGCCGTTGGGGAAGTTTGCTGCAACAACATCTTGTTTTGAGCCAGCGCAAATGTCAGTAACCGAACCAGAGATGGTGATTGGGGTCTCGGTAGTTACTCCTACACTTGGAGCATTCACGGTTGTTTTGCTTGGACCTTTAGCATATGCGTAAATCTGGTTGTCATATGCGTTTAGGTTAGTCATGACGCCGTAAGCTGTGATTGGGTGGCTGTCAACGTTGAAGCTATCAATAGCCCAAACCAGCGAGCCATCAGTGCAGTTAATAGCTAGTTGTTTTGCGCCAAGGAACAGTGGTGGGCTGTATTCGTGTCCTTCTGAAAGGAACAACATGCCATCAGCGACTCCACCGACTGCAAATGTCCAAATTGGCCAGATGCCGTAGGGTGTTGCTGTTCCTGCTGGACCTTGGAGTTTAGTTGTGTTGGTGTACCAGTTGACGTTACCAGAAAGCGCGTCAATAGACCATATGTCACCGCCCATGCCAGCATAGTAAATGGATGTGTCATCAAAAATCTCGCAGAAGCCGCCCGCAGTCGCATAAGCATCAGGCATTGCGCCGTCGTCACCGCGTAGTGGGGTACTCCATAGTTGCTCGCCGGTAGCCATGCTAAAGCCGTCCATTTGGAAAGTGCTCTTTAATGATATAGTGAATACGCCGTCGCCGCAGAAGCCGCCTCCAGTGTTCACGTCGCCCGCAAATGGTGTGGTAGTTATGTTTCTGATCCAGAGTTGATCGCCTGTGGTTGCGCTGTAGCCTGCAAAGATGCCCCAGCCGCCTTGGAAGCTACCACTTCCAGCAGCATATACTCTCATGACTATGGTGTGTCCATCAAGGTTTCTAATTGATAGGCTGCCTGGCAATGCATTGCCTGAGAAGGTTGTGGCAACAGGTTTTGACCATTGAATACCAAGTGAGAAGTCAATCTGGGCGTTTTGGGTGGGTCTCCATTGCCAAGCTGCTTCGCCGACGGTTCCGTCGATGATGCATTTGGTTGAGTTCCACATGTTAAGTGTGTGGTCAGTGTTGTTGACGTAGTAGCCAATCAAGTTTCCACTGTCATCCTGAGTCATAGACATCGTTGTGCCGTTAACAACACTTAAAATGTACTTCCCAGTCATCGCGTCAAACATGTTCAAACAAGTGCCCCTATTATTAATTCCATCAGGCACACCATTAGTCCATAAATAAGCGATGCCGCCGTACTGGTTAGGTGAAACATAGTCCAGCAATTGACCGTAATAGAAAGGCGTAACCATGCCCTCTGATGTCAAAGCAGTTTGTTTTGGGTTACCTCCGCCGTAGTTAGTTGCGTCATTTACCCAAACTGTTTGACCTGTGTATAAGTCGACGCAGATGTCAGCAACGGGGTTTCGGGAACTGCCAGGGAAATCGGTGTAGTAGATGTAGCCATTAATGACTAAGGCTTCATAGCGGTGTTCATACTGCTGGGTTGAGTAGTAGTTGCCATATGTTGTTGTGCCGCCGAATTGACCACCAAGTACGCCTCCGAATGCTTCGGGCTTTGTCCAAATAATATGGGCAGTCTTGGGCGCCTGAGTGTAGGGGTTGTAGTTTGAACTGACATTGTATAAGGCACCACTGCTGGTGCTGTAGCCAGTTACTAAAAGCGAAGCCCCTCCAAGGGGATACCAGTTATGAACATTTTCAGCGTTAATTGGAGTTTGCCAATACGTAGTTGGGAGCGGTGCAGATGGATAGTCGCCTACAGGTTCGTCTTGAACAGTCAATGTTACGGGGCTGCTTGTGCTTGGCTCAAAATAGTCGCCTTTGAAAGCAGAGGGTGCTGCGCCTGGTCGGGGATTGTTGTCAGTTAAGGTCCATCCTGAAAAGACCTTTTGGAAGGTGTATGTGCCCAGAGATGTTGGCGTGTAGGTTGTGTAGGTTCCGCCAGTGTCATCTGATGTGAATGGCCCTAAGGTTTCGGTTGTTCCGTCGGGGTGTGTAACTTTTACCGTCATGTTGCCAAATCTATCGCCATATGGTCCGCTTGCAGTTGGTGGCGGTTCGTTGACCCAAAAGCCTACGGTTACGGTTTGCCCAATGCCGGTGGGGTCAGGGGCAACGTGGATAAAGGAACTGGTTTGGATTTGCCATGGCGGGGTATGCGCATTTGTCAGTGGAAGCAGCGTTACAGATGTTGCGATGGAAGATGATAGGAGAATAGCTATCGCTATTGCTAAAATTTTATTCTGTTTATGCATTTTTTCTTTTCCTCTTGCATTTTTCTTGCAAGAATCCTTCAGCAATAAGGATACCTTGCGACTTGTATGTTTAAATTGATTCAGTTTTAAGATGTTGTAACAAGTAGTACTTCAGACAATAGTCAACATCCATAACCCGCAAAACACGCAAATCCAAGATAGGTTTACCGGGACTCTCGAAAGGAGAAAAATGAAGATAACCAAAAGTTAGTTTTGGGTATTTCACGATAGTTTATTTGGAGAACAGTGCCTTCTCAGCCTCATTTGAAATTCAAAAAACAAAAAAGCAAAAGGGATTTTGGCTACGGCTACCTTTTGGAGTTTAGGCTTTTTTTAAGGTTCGCTGCAGCGCGGCAATCACGTTTTGTTTTCCCATA
Source organism: Bathyarchaeia archaeon (assembly GCA_046706605.1). Classification (GTDB taxonomy): domain Archaea; phylum Thermoproteota; class Bathyarchaeia; order Bathyarchaeales; family Bathycorpusculaceae; genus Bathycorpusculum. The sequence continues at coordinate 9,608 of JBJKPJ010000216.1, forward strand.
GCTAGAACGTATGGACCAAGGCGTGGACCCTGTGGTGCACCCATCAAAACTTGGTATATCATCCTGAAAAATGCGCCGGGTTTTATGCCGTTGGTTTTGGCGGCTTCAAATATGGCGTTTTGGATTTTGTCAGGGTCATCCTCAACTTCAAGTTTTACCAACAGCTCGGTGAGTGCTTTCTTTTCTTCCGCGGAGAGTTGGATGTGGGTTTCTTTGATTTCTGCAAAGTCCCTTGTCCAGTTCAAGGCGTACTGCATCCGCTGCGCCAAGTCGCTGTCGATGCCTTGGTTTTTGGGCAGGTAACCGTAGCTTTGCAGTTTCTCAGCAACATAATCGTTTATGCACTCTTTGGGCGCCATCTTGACTAGAAACGCCAAAAGATTGTAAGGCACATGGATACTTGGTTTAGCTGGCGGCTTTAGGACATAGCAGTAAAGATACAAACCTTTTAGTTTGGCGGCTTCTTTTTCGGCAACCTGCTTTTTGCCAAAATACACATCCTCTAAACCGTCCAGCTCGTTCATGTACGCTGGAATATCAGAGACATCCAAGCTACGGGTCCCTACAAACCGCTTAAGCATAAGCAAAAGCAGCGACTGCGGCGAACCATAGTTAAACCATACCTGCGGAGTAAACACGTTGCCCGCTGATTTGCTGATTTTTTTGCCGCCCTTATCTAAGAACATCTCGTATTTGGCGTGTGATGGGGGCTCAAATTGGAGGATTTCGCGGCAGATGCGGTCATTTATGCGAACTGAATCGGCGATGTCTTTTCCGTAGGCTTCAAAGCGGATGTCTAGGGCCTTCCATCGGGCAGCAAACTCGCTCTTCCATGTGAGTTTGCCTTCGCCACTTTTTATGTCTATTTCGCCTTCGTGGTTGCAGCCGGGGATTTGTTTGCCACGGATTTCCAGACCTTCGCATTTGTAGGAGACTTTGTCGGTTTTAGGGTCAAACTTGTAAGCACGGGTTGTGTAAAGATGCCCACATTTTTCGCAGACTGCAAAATATGGTAGAACTTCGGTGTAGGTTTCTTGTCCTACTTCTTCTTTGACGATTTCACCTACTTTTTTGGCGTTGGTCAGCAACATCCGGATTTCATTTAGCAAAAGCCCTTTCTGGTAGACTTCTTTGGCGGAAAAATATTTGTATTCTATCCCGCACTTGTCCAGTGCCTCGAGTAGCAGGCTGCTCATGTGTTTGCCATAGCTTTCATGGCAACCAAAGGGGTCAGGTATGCTGGAAACTGAGTAGCCAAGGTATTTCTGAAGGCTTTTAGCCATATCGGCAGGTAATCCAGCAGGGACTTTGCGTAAGCCGTCTTTGTCGTCGCAGAAGGCAACCAGCTCCGAGTTGTAGTTCTGGTTTTTTAGCGCCAACGTAACGGCGTAGCTTCTTGAGGCATCGCCTAAACTGCCAATATGTGGAAAACCAGACGCGCCAAGCCCCATCTCTGTGCGAATTCGTGAGAGGTCTCGGTTTAGGGATTGTTCACGTTCGATAACTTTCTTTGCCATCATGTCGTACCATGTGCCGTGACCGATAGTTTCATCACTCATAACGTTGCCTTCTGCATCATGACTATACAAGGGGATAAAAAAATGTTTAGAGCCAAAATGTGGCTCAAGGTGTCTTTCGTCGTAGTGCTGATGTAATGGCGATGACTCCAAGTGCAAGCAACAGCAAAGCTACCGAGTAGATCCAGCTGTAGCCAAATAGGAACCATGCAACTCCTAAAGCCATTAAAAGTACGCCCATTTGGACAGTACTGTATGGAGAACGCTCGTACTTTTGAGGACTCATTGCTCTGATACCCGCAAGAATAAGTATCCATGCTCCGAACAGAACAATGATAAACTGTAGAATGTTCCACCAGTTATGAGTTACGTTAGCTGGATAAAGAAGCAAAGCAAAGACTATGATTATGAAGAAAACGCCGATAGTTAGTAATTGCCTTCTACTTTCAGACATTACATTCCTTCTTAGGGTAGCTTGAATCCGCAGTCAGGACAGAATTTGCTGTTGGCGGGAATAGATTTACCGCAATTTGGGCAGGTCATAGCTTGTTGACTTGGCGGTGTCAGGTTTGTTCCGCAGTTGGGGCAGAATTTGCTTGTAGCTGGAACTTTCTCTCCGCATTTAGGACAGATGACAAGTGCAGCTACGGGTGCTGCCTGAGGTGCCCCCTGCTGGTTCATGATTTGCGGGATAAGCACCATACCTGCGCCAAGTGCTCCTGATCCACCTCCTCCTTGCCCAAGGCTTGCTGCCGCGCTCTTCATTGTTTCCATACGCAGAACTTCGTCAGGTGCAGTTCGCCCTGTTTTGAGCCAGAAGAGTCGTTCACGGTATTCAGGTGTTGTATCTATGCCTTCAAAGCGCAAATCGGTTAATTCGACTCCGACGCGTTTAAAGTAGTCTGTCAACGAGTTTTTGACGATAACGCTGGTTTCATCTAAACGGGTGAAGACTGAAACCAAGTCGTAGTGACTGAGTTCATCGATGATTTTCTCGTTTAGGAAGCCGCGTAGGAAATCGTTGACTTGGTCGGTGGTGTAAGCGTTTTGTCCGCCGATGACTTCGTTAACAAATAGGGATGCATCGCCTACTTTGAACCAAAATTGCCCGTACACTTGCAACGGCGCTAGTTCGGTGGTTTGAGCTTTTGTGCCCCATTTGCCAGCGAACACTTTGGTGCTGATGAACAGAACGGCTGCTTTGAAGGGCTTGTTTCCGCCAAACCCGACCAATCGCGTGAGAAGACCGGTGAGTAAGGGCAGGTTCAGGGTAGTTAGTGTGTGTCTGCCTGGACCAAACACGTCGTAGGCTTTGCCGTCACGGAAGAACACAGCCATTTCGTATTCGTGTACGATTAATTGGGCTCCCCAAGTGATGTCTTCGTTTGGATACCGCCAAACGATGGCGTCTGGCCCAGCGTTTGTCCACTCGATTATTTGGGGCATTAAACTGTCACTCCCAGAATTACTTGTTCACGTTTATCAAAGGTGTCTTGGAGTAATTCAAGCTTGTCTGTCATGGCTTGAATTTTATCTTTAAGATTTGAGTAGTCGCCGCTCAGAAGTTGAGTTTTAACTCCATCAATGCTGGCAGTTAAGGCGTCGACTTCGTCAAGGAGTTGGTTATCAAAGGTTATCATTCGGTCGAGGTTTTCCTCGGTGATTTTAACTATATCAAAAAAGCCAGCGTAACCGTATGAGGCATGGTTTACTTTTTCGGTTATAGTGTCCATTTTGGCAACCAACCTGTCGATGTCAGACAACACGTCCAGATAACGTTTATCTGCAATTCTCTGGGCGATGCTTCGAACGTTATCTTTATCTTTGGAGAGTTTGAGGGCTAAGTTGTTCCTAATCAGTTTGTCTGATTCGCGGCGGAGTTCCTTTTCTTTATAGCCACGGAACCCAGGTAGAGCAGCCGCAATACGTTCTGAAAGCCTCATTTGGCTTTTTGCTTGTGCATACACATCTTTGTTTTCGCTCATTGCCTAAATCCTCCAACAATTTCATTTCGTATTTAAAATGGAGATGCTATTAAAGTTTATTAAAACAAATCAGAACTTGCCTGAAGGTATATCGCCCTTTAAAACCATGCCTGTTGCGCCGTCAACCACCATCTGATAGTTGTTGCCTTTGTACTCATACTTGATAAACCAAGCAGGCGCATGAAGGTAAACCATCTGTTTGAGCTCAATTGTAGTTGTGGCTTCAACAACCCTATCTATGTCTTGCTGGAGCAGAAAACGGTGCAGGGCATCAATCTGCTGCTTAGCCAGTTCCAAGGCTTCGTCACGGTCTATTTCACTGTTTAGCAGTTTAGCAAACCCCTCGATTTTTCTGAAGTCGTAGGGGATTTTGCCTGTTAAGGGAACATGGTACTCTT
>JBJKPJ010000217.1:0-1486 GCA_046706605.1 Bathyarchaeia archaeon
CGTGCCGCTTTGGGATTACCCTGAACTCCATGGGAAAAATGCTGGCGTAAGGAGCCAAAACTACGAAATCGCCATTTTCCAGAATCATCCTTGGAGACCGCTGCTCCTGCTCTATTAAGTCGCAGAATGCGCATTTTCCATGTGTCAAATAGTATGTTTTGGCTGCTTTCTGTTCATTCTGCAAAAGGGTAGGAACCATGGGGGTGGCGATGATTTGGCTGTGGGCGTGTGTCAGCGATGCGCCTGCTTCTAAGCCGTGATTGCGGAAAATCGACACAAACTTCACATAAGGTTTAGCGCTTAGCGACCTAAACCTGTCAATGTATGCGTTTACTAAAAGCACCAACTGCGGCAACTCAGCGTCCGCAGGGTCCTCACTGTGGTTTGGCGACTCCACAATAACCTCATGATACCCAATAGCATTCCACAGATTGTCATTCTCCACAATGTGCGCTGCGTCCTCGGGCTGTTTTGGCGGACTAAACGCGGGAAACAGGTTTGGGATAACGCGAACCAACCAATTTTTTGGGCGCTCCCCCGCTTGGGGATCTTGGCTCTGAGTTATGTTGGCACCTTGTAGGTAAAGCATCACGGCGGGTGGCGTCATGTTTTCGTTGCCAACACATAAGGGGCAAACCGCTGTTTTAGGTGCATCGTTTTTTGGTTTGGAGAAGTCAGTGGGGCGGCGGCTTCTTTCTTTTGCGATTACAACCCATCGGTCAAGAAGAAAATCTTTCCGAAGCTCGTTATATGACATATTAAACAAATGGCGGAACTGTGCTTTTTAGCGTTTCTAACTGAAACTTGCCAAAAAATGCAGACACCCATGCAGGTTTGCAAGGTTTTATATCCGTTACACACCATAGGAAAGTAACCGATTTTAGAAATGTTGAGAACATGATTAATCAACCAAGTTCAAACTCGCCCAAAAGCAAAATCAACATTCATCTACCTAAAAGGCAGTTTGCGTTCTTGGAATTTGCCCTCTCATACGCTGTAGTTTTGCTGCTGAGCCTAACGCATTTGCCCATGGAATGGGACGAGGTAATCCAACTAAACGGCGGACTCTACCTCCACAATGGATTCTACACCAGCTTTCTCAGCAACAACGCCTTCTACCCCCCGCTGTTTGACGTCTTCACCGCGGCTTCGTTTAGTGCGTTAGGGATAAGTCTACTCTCCGCCCGATTGGTTTCCGTCTTATTTTCGATTCTCTCACTTTTTGTGGTTTTTGAACTTGCCAAAGACATGTACGGCGAAAAAACAGGTTTGCTCGCTGCCGTTTTGTTGGGTGCGATGCCAGGTTTTTTTTGGCTCAGTCGCATGGCGCTGCTTGAATCGACACTATTGTTTTTTTTGACGTTGTCGCTTTTGCTGTTTTATCGTTGGCTCCAAAATAGGCAAGACCGCTATTTGGTGCTTAGCGGCATCGCAGTGGGTTTAGGAGTCTTAACCAAATACCAAGCAGTCATTGCAGGAGTTATAA
>JBJKPJ010000218.1:0-16089 GCA_046706605.1 Bathyarchaeia archaeon
CAAACGCACCTGCAAAAACACGGGACAAAATCGCCGCTGAACCTGAAACGCCTTCACTGCCGTAGAAGAGCAGCATCCACCACCATGAGTTTTTGGACAGCGATGTGTAGATGTATTGGTTGCTTAGCATACCTATGCTATCGCGCATGCCTGCCGCTGCATAGTAGGTTGCGTAGGCAAAATACACGGAAACAACGATTAAAAGCCAGAATCTGAGGGAGGTTGAGTATTTTTCAAACAGTTTACCCATCCAAGTTCACTGCATCTATCTTTGGGAAAAGACAATTTAGTTCTACCGCGGGAACATTTTGTTCCAACTCTGGAACACTATAGAGGCAGCTTACTGCAGACTAATATGCCTGTAACGTAAAATGGCGGCAACACCGCCCAAAGCAACGATTTCGGCTTTCTCCTCAGAAGGGGTCGATATAACTTCCACTTTTGCATCCGTCTGCGAAGCTGCATCCTCCAAGACATCCACAATGTCTTTGTTTTCAACCTCGTAAGCAACAGAACCACATCTCTCGCAGGGATGAGAAATTATTTTCTGCGTGGTCTGAGCTTTGCTTTGGCATGTTGTTATCTCGGTTTTTGTTAGTCCACATTTTTTGCAGGTTGCCGAAACCTGGACCAAATCTGTGCTGTCAGCGACTATGACTGTGTCGACTTCGCCGTTTTTTAGGGCATCCAAAACCGCATCTAACCCGTAGGTGGTTAAGCCGTCTTTTTTGGCTAATGCCAACATGAATCGGTTGACAACCATTTTTTCTTCGGGCGTGCAGAGGTTTTTTAGGGTTTCAGAGGATGTCTCTAGAACCTCTCTTAAGCCTTGTTTGCCAGCGGACTGCGTGTCAACAATGCCCAAAAGCGCATTGTCCAATTCGTAGTGCAGAAATTTACCTTTTAAGAACTCGTTTTTGGTGGTTCCCGGCCCGCCTACTAATAGCGCCATCACTTGCCCGTCTCCCAGAAACACTTTTGCTGCATGCTCGGCAATTCTGTGGAAAAAACCTGTAACCTCCATGTTGCGTTCTCTCTCGTAGCGCCTTTGGCTCTGCCCACCTTTGCTTGTCTTTCCCGCAACCCCCGACGTGATGCTCTCCAGCGTTTCAAGGCGTTCACCGTTAAGCAAACCAAACCCAGCCTCTTTTGAATCCAACGCGATTAAGCCCACAATTCTAGGTTGCCGCAACATCTCCCGTAGCGGTTCCAAATGGAAGTGGTCATCAATTTCGTAGATGTAGCTAAGAACGGGTTCAGGAGGAACAAGCTCTTGAACCGAGGCAACCTCTTTTTGGTCGTCAACAAAGATTCCAGCAAAAACTGCTAAGCCGTTTTCTGAGATTTCTTTTTTCTGTTTCAGATGCTGGATTGCGTTTTTTGTAGCGTCTTGGAGACGAGCGTTGATACGCTCGTTTTTTTCGGCGTTGGCGTTTGGCTGGTTTTTAAGGCTGGCGATTACCGTATCCACAGAGGCCGTGGATGGTATGTAGAGGGAAATGAACTCTTGTCCGCGTGCTTGTTTGTCTGCGAGCGACGCGATGGTTTTCCGTAGTTTGTGTTGTTTTACAGAGTTGCTGGTTCCCACTTGGCAGGCGTAAACATGTGTTGTTTTTTCAGAACCCAAATCATGCACCACAACTGGGATAGATACGGGCTGATTTATTATTTTCTTGACGGAACTGCACGTTTAGATTGTTAAATTTAGGGGAAAAGTGTATAGGAAGCCACGCCTGATTTGAGGACATTACCACAAAGCACAGTTTGCCGCCAAGGCTTGGAGATAGCCACAGATGAGTCATGAAACCGTTTTGTCCCAAAAACCTATGAGACGGAGAATAAGAAGGCAAAGCCGCAGGTTTAGTTTCACTTTCTATCAGGCAATTTATGGTCCGATGGCTTTGCTGAAAGCGATTTATCGGCAAATGGTTTTGCTTTCATTGATGTTTTTGTCGGGTGCAGCAATTTTTATCTACTATGCGAAATTGCCTTTCGTCAATGCTCTTTTAGCTTCTGTTTCCACGATCACTACTATTGGGTTTTATGTTCCAAACGGTGGCAACTTTTTGGCCCTGAACCAAACGGAAGCAGTATTGTTAATTATTATGATTATTATATCGGTAGGGGCAGTTGCATCTACTGTTCAAAGTATGGTGAGCACATTGATTAATGGAAACTTGGCTAAGAGTGAAGCAGGAAAGCAAATGATTAAGCGCCTAAAAAGGCACGTTATTGTCTTTGGTTACAGTAATATAGGCAGGTACGTAACGGATAAGCTGGATGAGTTAGGCTTTGATTATGTTACCATAACAAAGGACCCCCTTATCTACGACCAGCTGTTAGCAAAAGACAAATTTGCGGTTCTCGAATACGAGACCCAGCCCATTGTGGCGCTCAGGTCCGCTGGGGTAGATAAAGCAACTATGGTTATTGTAGCTCACGAAAAAGATGCAGACAACATGCTGGTTATTCTTAGCGCAAAAAAAATGCGCCCAGACATCAGAATCGTCTCGGTAGTTCATGACCAAGCCCTAAGTGAAACAGCCAAAAACGCAGGCGCAGACATGGTTATCCCTGCTTCAGTTACAGTTGGGCATTTGCTGGCGCTTTCTGCCGTAACAAAAGATTTGGTCGGTGTGGTTTTTTCTGAAAAAATCGGAACCAAAGAAATCGCTGAGTTCTCCATATTTAAATCCTCCAAACTGATAGGGAAAGACCTGCGAGAAGTCTCAAAATATGCAGCGGTTGTTGGAGTAGTTCGGGACGAAAAAGTTTTAACAAACATTTTTGATCCTGATTTTAGGCTTAAAGAAGATGATACGTTGATTGTTTTAGGACAAACCGATCAACTGCACGATGTAGAGAAACAGGCAAAAGCGCTTTAACACTAACCTTTTCGCCTTGGGCAACTCTTTGGTTTAGCCATTACCAAATATTCATCAGAATTTGAACAACTAACGATACTGCGGCAACGGCAAACCAGCAACAGAGCCCAAGAAATATAGGTTTAGGTCCATTTGAAACAAGACTTTTCAAGTTTGTATTTAGACCTATTGCCACCATTGCCGTTGTTATCATAAAAGTACCAATTTGAGGCAATAATCCGAAGGTTACCGGGGATAGACCTGTGAAAGTATTGATGAATGCCGCCAGAATAAACCCGATTATGAACCAAGGAAAAACCTTTACCAGATTAAAAGAAGAGGCACCAGAGGTTCCTGCGTTTCTTCGGCTAATTACAATAGCTAAAAAAAATGTTATAGGAACAATCATCAATGTTCGTGTAAGTTTAACGATGGTTGCAAAAGACAGGGCGGCTGCACTCCAAGAAGTTGCCGCTGCAACAACCGACGATGTATCGTTTATTGCGGTTCCAGCCCACATTCCAAAGCCAATATTATTCATACCCAACAGATGACCTAGAACTGGAAAGATAAACACGGCAATTATGTTAAAAAGAAAAATTGTCGAAATAGCATGAGTGATATCGCAGTCTTCGGCGTCGATTATTGGAGCAGCTGCCACAACCGCTGATGCTCCACAGATGGAAGTGCCAACACCAATTAAAGTCGTGGTTTTTCCATTAATTTTCAGGGCTTTGCCAACTAGGAATGCGGTTAGAAACGCAGTAGACAACGTGAATGCCATCACAAAAAGAGATTGGCTGCCTATCTGTAAAACTAAAAAAAAGTTTATTCCAAAACCTAAGAGAATAATTGCTAGCTGAAGAATTTTTTTGGAGGTGAATTTTACTCCAGCGCTGAAATGTGTTAGGACAGTGGGACAGACACTTCCAATAATTATACCAAGCAAGATTCCAAAGATTGGTCCTCCGACTATAGAAAATGATGTGCCTAGCCACCAAGCTGGAATGGCGATGGACAGGCAAACAAGAAATCCGAGAATTATTGGCGTTGATTGACTCGTTGTCTGCATGTTGACTGAAGGCATCTCGTTGCGGTAATACTAACGGTAGATTTCATGGTTCGATTTAAATTGAGTGCTTAAAGACAGCATCATTGTAGATGCAAGAGGCTACAATACCCAACAATACAGGACGGTGGTTCAAGGGACCTTAAACGCTATCAGGGTTGTTTTGGGTTGGTCACTATCCATTTTACTTGATCAAAACCGTATTTTGCCAATAACGGAGCCAAAAAATTAGGCAAATCCTCATCAGAAACTTCACCCAAAACAACCGTGTCGCCCTCCCTGTAAACTAATGCCACACACGAGTCTTCTTTTTGTTTTTGGCATTTAGATATGATTTGCCAGTATTCCTCAGCACCCTTACCCTTTTCGATGACCCAAATGCATTTGCCGTCAGGCGTTTCTTCATCAAACATGTTAAAATCACAGACAACCTGAGCTACACTGCTAGGGGCTTGATTGGTTTTAACACAGAACCAAATAGTCATGATTTTCCTTTGTAGAACTGGTTGACTATCTTATTTGCTTTCCTATTTGTGCGGCTCCACAAAATCAAAAAATAACTGTATAGTTGAATGGTGAACTGTGGACTCGGTAGCGGAAAAAGCTCTCATCAGCCCTTGGCTTATTTTCCCCGCTGTAGGGCTTCGCCGTACCTCGATACCGTGACGATATAGTGAGGATATTTCTTTAATTTTTTGCTCGATAGCGGAAAAGTATTCACAAGCTTATTCAAGAAACTTAGCCAAATTATCTTTACGAATAAACTTTTGATTAAATCCAAACGCGTCAGTAACTATATAAGCGTAAGCAAGAGTTTCTATGGCTAAAATCCTAATATTAGCGTTCAGCACATTTTTGGTTAAGTCTGCTTCCGCTCAGTTTACCACAAACGATAAATTGTCAGGATAACGAGTTTCTCACCATTAGTTTGGCTGCACTCAAGGAGAAAGCTAATGAAGCTACCTTTATCCAAAAAGACTTCAGTTATCTCAGTTATCCTCTTAGCAGCACTATTAAACTTAAGTATTTTTTGTCTTGCATTTCCTATAACGTTTAAGCCTGAATCACCCACGCTTGCCAGAGATTTTTCTGCATACTATATGGGTGCGTGGAGATTATTTCATAATCCAACCCAAGTCTATAATGTCAGCGTTCAACCGGGCGACTATCAAACTATTGGACAGGCGCAACCTTTCAAGTATACTCCTTCCTTTTTGATTCTTTTTGCACCATTTTTGACTTTAAGTTATCAGGTCGCGCTTAGCGCTTTTGACATAATGCAATTTCTTCTAATTCTGGCTTTGGCCTTCTTTGTATACAAGTTAGTTAAGGACAAAAACCTCTTTTTCGCTTCAATAGTTGCAGTAATTATTTTGGTTGCTCCATCTCTTTTTTTGCCGTCAGCAGGCTACTCTATCGTTAACTCCCTTCAGACTTTCTCGCCAAATTACTATAGCGGATACTTCTTAGCAAATGCTCACATTCTCCAAACAGTCCTTCTAGTAGGCGCCTTGTATTTCGGGTTCACCAAAAAACCCTGGCTGTCAGCGTTATTGTTTGCGTTCGGTTCATTCGACCCAAGGGGCGCACTTTTTGCCTTGCCTTTACTATCCTGGTACAATCGACACTCGATAAAGAAGTTCATTTTTGGGTCCACAGTTTTTCTTTTAGTTACAAATCTGCCATTTTTCCTCTATTATGGCGTAGGCTTTGAATTCTTGCAGGCAACCTTTAGTGCCGCCACAACCTCACAAATGTTCTTCTATGATTGGATTCCGATTTACGCAGTTACATCACTTAGCATACTTGAAATAATAACGGTCCTGTTCAATCGAAAGCGTATCAAAAATGGCCTATTCAAAGCGTTAGACGCTATAGGTGCAAGAATGCAACATGGAAAAACAAAAACTTTAAGATTTGACTGTATACTTCTCGCCCTCCTCTTATTGTTCAGCGCTTCTGCATTATTGCCTCAGCCAGTTCGGGCGCAGACAAACACAGTTATGGTGACTGTACCTGTGGGAATCCAATCTAATGGCGTTGCTGTTACTCCGAATGGCGACTACGTCTATGTTACAAATTTCCAGTCCGATTCGGTTTTGGTAATAAGTATAGCTAGGGCTACGGTTACGGCCACGATACGTGTTGGAAGCGCTCCATCTGGTTTGTCAGTAACACCCAACGGTGACTACATTTATGTCGCAAACCAGCTCAGCAACTCGGTCTCAGTGATAAATACCACCACGAACACGGTTACAGCGACAATACCGGTTGGAAGCGCTCCTTATGGTTTGGCTATAACACCCAACGGCGCATATATCTACATCGCACAATATTACAACAATTCGGTTTCGGTTGTAAGCACAGCTACCAATAGGATAACCGCGATAGTAAAAGTTGAGAGCCAGCCTTATGGTGTTGCTGTTATGCCGGATGGCAACTACGTCTATATTACAAATAAGTCCAGCGATTCGGTTTCAATTATAGATACAGCTACGAACACGGTTACAAAGACAATTCATGTCCAAAGCTTTCCCTATGATGCGGCTGTAACACCCAACGGCGCATACGTCTATGTTACTAATGGAAACAGTAATTCAGTTTCAGTGATAGATACAGCTACGAACACAGTTACGACGACCATACCCGTTGGAGACGAGCCTTATAATGTAGCTATTACGCCTAACGGCGATTGGGCTTACGTTACAAATATAAACAGCAATTTAGTCTCGGTGATATACATAGCTAATTTAACTTCACCCCCAACTGCTGTTCCAACGGCAACGTCGACTGTGGCACCGACACCCACAATTCCAGAGTGCCCTGAACAACTGTTGGTAATCTTTATGGGTGTAGTTTTGTCCGCGTTTATCATTGCAAAGAAAGTAGTAAACTGGAAAATCTAATCGACCACATCTTTAAAAGTGGGCTCAATAGAGGAAAAACCTCTCATCAGCCACAGCTTAATTCCCCGCTGTAGGGCTTCGCCGTACCTCGATTATCTCATAGCCCAAGCGTTTAGAGACAAACTGTCTTTATATGACTTTTGTGAAAAACCAACCGAGTTTTGAAAATGCTGCTTGAAGGAGGTGCAGGGCTCTGGATCACTCGAGGAGAAAAGGGCAAAAATGCAAAACCTAAAAATCGTGTCGCCAGAACCCTTGCAGCCACCTCAACTTTCAACTTTTACTTATTTTTGTTTCCGAGTTGTTTGTCGGCATCCGCCTCCTTAACAAAATCCCATTGGCTAAACGCTAATAAAGGAATTTTTCAAAATTCACCCTAAAAAAACCCTCAATTACGCCCAAATTTATCCCAAGCAGGGGATCTGCCTGATTTGACAATAAAGTCTACAACTTCCATTAAAGCGTCTTTCACCTGTCATGAGAGATTTGGTGTTAGTTTGATGAGTTGATATAAGCATATAATTGTACAGCTAACTTCATATTTAGTTTTTTACATAAATAAGTAGTCGAAAGCCAATGAAACTTCTACTTGACGAAATGTATGCAGGTCTAAAGGAGTACTTCGAAACTTTAGGTTACTCGGTTTTAACGGCTCAAGAAGCAGGGCTTAAAGGAGCCAAAGACCGACAGATTGTGGAGTATGCAGGCAAAAACGGCCTGCTTTTGGTGACACAGGACCAAAAACCAGCTGAACTTGCCGAGTTGCTAGGTGTTAAATGCGTTTTTATTTCGAACCTGATGATTGCTAAACTTGCGGATGAAAAAATCAAGTCTACATTTGGTTCTTGTTAAAAGTTTATGTGGCGTAGATACTTGTTCCACAAATACGCTGCTGCGTAACCTGCCACGGCACCTGTCGCTGGCCCCATAAACAAAACAAGCATATCCAGCATGAGGCTGCGTTGAACAAACAAACCTACAAACGACAATCCATTACTGTCGTGGGGAAATACCGCAAACGCCGAATAGCTAGAAACTGCAATCAAAAGGGTGCTTACCGCCATTGCCGCAATTAACCTTTTTTGGTTCACCCCTTTTAGTGAACTGTCAACTTTAAAGAGAAACAGGCAGCTATTCACGTAAACGCCAAAGAGAAACGCAAAGAAAAACGTGAAAGGACCCAGCGCGGGGCTAACCAACGCCGTTAACAGCCCGCCAACTGCACCTACATACATAGCACCGACTTTCGGAATGAACAGCGCACTTATCGCCAACAAGACAGCTTGAACCACGATTACCAAGTAGTTTAGAGGTGGCGGTAGGAACATGTTGGTAATGAAAATTACCGCGCCAAAGAGTGCAATTATGAATATTTGTTGGAGCCGCTGCACCAGTTTCCCCTTTGCTATAGCAGTCGCATTTCCATTTAAAAAACCTTAATTTTTCCGCCTGCAACCGCAATGAGAAGCATACCCAGAATTAGTGTAGAGGGCTTGTTTTTGTGGATTTTAGTAGCAACAACCACCATTGTCGCAACAGCCCCAACATATAACGTGGCAACCCCTTCTCTTTTTATTTTTTTCTTGCCAATGGGTAAGTTAATACGCCCAACAACCATATTGATTGATGGCTTAACATGACTCAACCAAACAAAGCCCCGCAGCCACCCACAACCCAAGGCGAAGTCAAATTGCCCTGTGGCTGTATCTACAAAGACCAAGGCTGGATGCTAACAAGAGTCAACGAATGCCCATACCATCACAAAAAAAGAACCACCAAACGCCCCTATCGACCCAAAGCCGAATGCGTAAGACCATAAACCGCAACACCGTCTTTTGGAGTTTTGCCTTTGACGGGTTATGCGACGGTTGACATCCCATTATTATACATTCAAGCTGTGAATTTTTCTAAGTAACGACCTGCAATCTTCCAGTCCCTTCTCTGTTATCTCCACAACTTGATGAAAGCCGCCCCACGATCTAACAGACTGCACTCTGATTAGGCCAGAATCCTCCATCTTTGTCAAGTGATTCTCCAAACTGCCCTTGCCCAACCCCACTAAAGAACGCAACTCCGATGCACTTAGCTTCTTGTTCATGGCAAGCAGAATCAAGATCAGGATGCGAGTTGACGATTTTAAGGCGGGTTCGCTTAGCTGCTTATTTAATAACTTGATAGCGTCTGCATTGGGCGCTTTGGCGGCTTTGTCGTCGGCGGTCAATCTGGGTGGTCCTCCGGCGGGTTAGGTGGTTTCTGCCTGTAAGCGTATACTGAGGCGGCTGCGAAAACGGCGATCATTATTATCCAAAGCAAAGGTGCAACGGTACCTTTTAGCAGAAAAATTGTAAGGTTGCCAAGTGCACAGAAAACAAACGTCGCCAAAACAGCTATGCCTTCACGGGGTAGCCGTTCTGGAAAAGATACTTTTAAGCTAAAATAGATTGGACCCGCTGAGGTTAATAGTAATCCGTAGAGGACTGCCCCAGCAATCGGGCGGAGAAAAATGATTGCAGTGATAACTGGCAGATAGTATGCAAGCCAGAGTACAGCTACCCACGAAGGTCTAAACAGTTTCGCCCACACCGAATCCACAATTTCTCGGCGAACAAGCATCGCATCGTATGCCTTTTTGAAAACCCAAGTGATCACAGCAACCCCAAAGATGCTCACCGAGGTGTTGAAGGCGAGCGGAATGATTATACCATAATGAGATGAAAGCCTTACAATATCGAACAAAATATCGAACGATATGATCAATGCAATTTCAGCAGCGGCAACAGCATAGCATAACCCCCATGCCCGCCTTAAAATATAGTGTTCTATAGCCAGAGCTTTCTGTGCTATCTGTTTAACTTGTTCCTGGGAGATTACTTTATCCTCAGCCACGTTTTTTCCCTTAAGGTTATCTCTCTGTGTTACACACCCTTTTGACTTTTGTCTTGGTGGTACAAAAATTGTACCTATACAACCTTATTTATGAGACACCGTCTTTTACTATCAGACAATCGGTAACAGATGATTCAAAGGGTAATCGCATTGATAGATACTGACAGTCTTTCAAAAAAGTTTGGGGACCTAACAGCCGTAGACAATCTTACGCTTCATGTTGATGACGGCGAAGTTTTCGGTTTTCTGGGACCCAACGGCGCAGGAAAAACCACCACCGTACGCATGCTTAGTTGTCTCATATCAAAAACCAGCGGAACCGCAAAAATAGGCGGCTACGAAGTAGGCAACAAAGCGGATTCTTTAAAAATCCGCAAAATCATCGGATTGGTTCCAGATAACGTTGGCCTCTCAGAGCATCTTACTGCTTACGATAACTTGGACTTTTACGGAAAAATATACGATTGCACAGAAGCCCACAGAAAAGAGAACATTAAACGTTTTCTTGAAATGTTGGGGCTTTGGGAGAAGAGAAACGTTTTGGCAGGCACTTTTTCGAAGGGTATGAAGCAAAAGCTTGCCGTTGCAAGGGCGCTTATCCATGACCCGCAAATACTCTTTTTGGACGAGCCTACAGCAAATCTTGACCCAGAATCAGCGAAAACCGTTCGAGAATTTATTCTTGACTTAAAAAAGCAAAAGAAAACTATTTTCTTAAACACCCACAACCTCGATGAAGCCCAGAGAATATGCGACAAAATAGGGATCCTCAATACGAAGCTACGTGCGGTAGGTACTCCCCAAAACCTTGAACAGGCTGTTAAGGGCAGAAAAACCGTTATCACCTTAGATCGTGAAAACGATGCGGTTATAAACGCTGTTAGAAAGCTGCCGCTAAAGAATTTGGCTGTTGAGGGCAACAAGTTAACGTTTGATGTCGTTGACCCAGATAAGGAGAACGGGACTGTTGTAGAGGCGATTGTGCTTGCCGGCGGTCACGTTAACACCGTAAATGTGATGGGTTCTTCATTGGAGGATGTTTACTTGAAGCTTGTGAGGGAGTCTGCATGAGATTATCCAAAGCATGGCTTGTTGCCTCAAAAGATTTTAAAACATTTAGATATCAAAAAAATATTCTATACTCTATAATCGTTTTTCCCGTTTTAATTTCAGTTCTCTTTCCACTTATTATCCAGTATGCTGGACAACGAAGCACCGGGCTCTTTGCAGCTCTTCCACACTTATTAAATTCGTTTTCATTCTTCTTTGTTATTGGAGCAGCGTACATTCCTTTGGGAATTGCTTCTTACAGCATAGTCGGCGAAAAAGTTGAGAAGAGTTTAGAACCGCTCCTCGCTACTCCTCTTACGGATGGAGAGATTTTGCTTGGAAAAGCAATTGCTGCAGTATTGCCAACTTTAGTTGCAATGTATGCTGCGGCTGCAGTCTTTATTGTTAGCATGGATGCAGTCACTGTTGGGAGACTGGGCTATAATTATTTTCCAAATTGGACATTTGGAGTTTTGATGCTAATCTTAGTTCCCGTTGCGATCATTATGAGCGTGTTATACAGCGTTATTGTCTCATCTAGAGTTAACGATGTGCGCAGCGCTAATAGTTTTGGGATATTCATTTTCTTGCCATTTATAGCAATTTATTTTGCTAGCGAAATACAATTAATAAGTCTGGACACAAACGGGCTTCTCATAATCGCAGGTATCCTTTCCGCGGTTGATATCGCTTTGTATTTCGTAAGTACAGCAGCTTTTAAACGGGAGGAAATACTGACAAAATGGAAGTAAAGGCGCTTTATCTTTGCCGAGAAGCGAATAAAACCACAATTAACGCAAGGCGCTTGTAAATGACTACGGAAACACTTGTGATAGTCGTTGTTGTAACCATTGTTCTTATGGTAATAGGGTATCTTCTTAGAACTATTAGGAATCGGTAGACAATTAACAAAGTGGAAGTAGCAAGATTGGAAGCGAGGAGGTGGGAAAAATGGTGGACATGAAAGATTATTATCAAACAAACAAAGGGCGGCTCCTTGGAATTGGGGGAATATTGATTATTGTGGGTCTTGTCCTCTATTTTGCAAGAGGTCAAGAAGCAACTCTCGTATTACCAGTCGTTGGGGTTGTTTTGTTCATTGCAGGCGTTATTTATAAGCCTCGCAAGAAGAAAGAAAATGTTACCAGCGACGCGCCGTAGATAGGGTCTGTCCATCTTGTTCAGCCTATATCTTCTGCGGCGTTATTTGAGCAAACTCTAAGCTTTAGGTGGCTTTTCTTGGAGCCACCCTTCACCAATAACTGGGAGTTTGGCTTTCTGGTACACATTAAGATAGAAAGCCTTTATAGTGTTGTTTTTTGTCTGATAAATAAAAGGGCACGATGCCAAAGTTACAGTCAGCTTGTAGCTAACCAAATATGTTTGATAGTTTTCTGTGGATTGGGGCGAATTTTTTCCACAAGCCATTTTAAGCTACAAACATAATTTCATAGGAACATGTCTAACGCTGAAACCTCAAATTCACCTAGATCTCAGGGCGTCACCAAGCGGATACTGCGCGTTGTGTTGCAAGTCGTGGTTATGGTTGTTATTTTTGCGGCGTTGTTTTGGTATGTTGGGTTAGATTCATTGTATACTGCGTTAGTTGACATCAAAGTTGAGTATTTGCTTTTGGCTTTTCTGATGTATTTTGGAATAAACTTTTTTTTCACAGTGAGGCTTCGGCGGGTTTTAGCTAAAGGCGGAGTAAAGACTACATTTGGAAAAACCCTTCTCGCGCAATATGCAGGTATGCTAACCAGCGACGTCACGCCCGGGCGGTCAGGATACATCCTAACGCCAGTTTATCTGCGCGACCAAAACGTGCCAACCTCAAAGGCGCTGTCCAGCGTGCTGGGAATTCAAACTATAGAATTTTTGGTTAAAGTTATAGGCGGCATCGGAGCAGCCATATTCCTAGTTGAAATGGTGCCTGCAGGAAACTGGCCCACGGATACGCTTTTGGGTATTAATGTGACGTTTCTTGTGATTGGCTTGGGAATTGCTCTTATGTTGGTGGGGGCGCTTTTGCTTGCAGCTTTTTCGTGGTCTGAGCGGGCTATAGCCATTTTTGACCGCATAGCTAACTCTCGGTTCCTAAAAAGATTCACAGGCGGAATAATGGGCAGGCTTGAAGAATACAAAGATAGCGCCCAAAAAACCCGCTCGGCGATTCCGGAAATTTTTGGTTTAACTATGGTGTGCTGGATTTTGAAAGGGTTTGAATGGACTTTCTTGGCAACCGCGCTGGGACTTTCGTTCAGCAGCAACTTTGCAGTTGTGTGGTTGGGCTTTTTCCTGATTCACCCGTTAGTTACGGCTTTAGCGTTTGTTCCAATCACGCCAGCTGGCGCAGGAATCCAGGAATTTGGAATCGTAGGCATTCTAAGCCTTCTGTTTGTTAACCCCAGCGCAGCCACGTTGGGCGCCATTGGCGCATTTGCCATCCTAGCACGAGGCTTGCTGATAATAGAGGATCTGGCGGGGGTGCCCCAAATTGTAAAATCTACGAGCATTATTTTTTCCAGAAAAAACCCAAACCCTGTAGCGCCTGTGTCGCCTGCGTGACGTTTTTGGCGAGCGGTTATAAGTTGTTTGTGAAAGTTTTGTGTGAATCTTTTGTAGTACAGTTTTTTGGGATAACAAAATTGGTCGGGAGAGCAGGATTTGAACCTGCGACAGCTCGGTGTCTGTGGCCTGTGCAGGCTAGATTGAAGCCCACCATGGGTAGACCTCTACAGCTTCTCCATCCGTCAAGCGTGTTGACGGATTCGAGAGCTCTGCCAGGCTGAGCTACCTCCCGACAGTTTCCATAAAGACAGAAGATGGGAATTTATGTGTTTTGGAAACACAAACATCCATTGAGATATACTAAACGTTTTAATCTCTTCGAAAGAGTGAAGATATGAGGTAAAGTGTATGGCAAAAACCATAGGCGTTGTAACTTCAGGCGGAGACGCGCCAGGCATGAACGCAGCAATCCGCGCCGTCACAAGAATCGGCCACTCCAACGGCTTTCAAGTACTGGGTTTTGAGCATGGTTGGCAGGGGCTGCTATCAAACAACTTCAAAAAGCTAACGCCTCGAAGCGTAGGCGGCATCATCCAGCTAGGCGGCACTATGCTCCACACACTTAGGTGCCCACCTTTTGAAACACCCGAAGGCATCGAAACGGGAGCCGAAACCCTGAGGAAAAACAATGTGGATTCGCTGGTAGTTATCGGCGGAGACGGCTCATTCCGCGGTGCGTTGGATTTAGCCAAAAAAAGCGACACCCACATGCTGGGAATCCCAGCTACCATTGACAACGATGTTTATGGCACCGACGAAACCATCGGCTTTGACACCGCCGTCAACACTGCGGTTGGCGCCATCGACAACATCCGTGACACTGCAATCTCCCATGAACGGATATTTATTGTGGAGGTTATGGGGCGCAAAAGGGGCTTTTTGGCGCTTGAAGTCGGCATGTGCGTGGGCGCAGAAGTGATTTTGATTCCAGAGCTCCCAATGGAAATCAAAGACGTCATTAAAGTTATGGAAGACAACGCCAAAAAAGGCAAACGTGCAGGAATAATTGTTGTAGCAGAAGGCTGCGGCGAATCAAACAAGTTAACCCATGACCTTCAACAACAAACCAAATCGGAAGTCCGCCTCTCCATACTTGGGTACTCACAGCGCGGCGGCAGCCCAACAGCTCGAAGTAGGCTGCTGGCAAGTTTGTTTGCTGAGAAAGCCGTTGAATTGGCATGTGAAGGAAAAGGCAACCTAGCTGTGGGCTTGCAAAAAGGCGGGGTAACCCGCTTTGAGCTTGAAAAGTCTGCCCGAAACAAAAAACCCATAGACATGCATATGCTTAAAGTTGCTGAAATGCTCTCAATATAACTGCCTTTTTTCTTTTTTAGAGAAGCGATTCGTAGATTCTAATTGTATCTTCAGCAACCTTGCGCCAAGTAAAGTAATCCAGCACGCGGCGTCTACCGTTTTCGCCCCAGTTCTTGGCTTTTTCAGGGTTTTTTAGGGTTTCTTTGATGCCCCACGCTATATCAGCAGGGTCTTCTCCATTGACGTGTACACCGTTTTGTTCTGTGCCACCGTTAATAATCTGCTCTTTAAAACCCACGACACCGCGGGCACCCACTACTACGGGTTTTTCCATAGCCATCGCTTCTAAGCTGACGATTCCAAAAGGCTCATACATGGAGGGAAAAACACAGACATCTGAAGCAGCATAATGCAGGATTCTTTCTTTTTCAGAAACAAAATCGAAGCGGCAAACCACTTTGTCTTTGATGTTTAATCTTTCAGCAAGTTGCACTATGTCAAGTTGTTCTTCGCCTTTGCCTAATATGACCAGTTTAGTGTTAGGATACTCCTTTAGCACCAGCGGCATAGCTTGCACCAGGTTGCGGACGCTTTTTACCCATGTGAGTCTGCCCACGAACAGCAGCATGTTCCAGTCGTTTGGAATGTCATATTTTTCTCTGATCGCCTTCACTTCAGCTTTCTGAACATTAATTGGGTTGTATCGCTCTGGGTCCACGCCGTTCCAGACCACGCTAATTTTTGAAGCTTGCCATCCATGTTTTACAAGGTCCTCCTGCATAGCATAGCTTACAGTTATGACCCTGTCGCTATTTTGAGCCATCGCGTTTTCAAGGTGGCTGACAACTTCTGAACCGGACCCGCCGCTTCTTCCCCACTCAGTGCTGTGAACATGGAAAACGACGGGGATTTTGGTTTCGTTTTTTATAACTAGCCCAGCGATACTGCTTAGCCAATCGTGGCAGCAGACAACATCAAAGTGGTAGTCTTCTTTTTTTATTAAGCTATTAATGAATTTGGTGGCGCTAAGTATGTTGTAGATGAAGATGTCGTTGAAGAATTTGAGGTTGGTGCCCCATTTTTTGAGGTCATCCACCACAAAGAACGGCCAAATGTTTGAAGCGTCAGCTATTTGGGGGCGGTGGACTTCTACGCCTTTCATAATTTCCCTTGTTGGCAGCCCGTTATTGTTGAGTGTGAAAACTGAGACGTCGTGGCCAATATCGACGTATTGTTTGGTGATGTATTCAGCGTATGTGCCTAAGCCGCCTACAAGTTGGGGAGGATATTCATAAACGAAAAACCCTATTCGCAAAAAAGTCACCTACAACCATAACTAGCTAGTGCGTGTTCGGTATTTATAATTTCGGGAACCAGAATTCAGATTCCCCAATGCTAAATTGTCTGATTCCAGTAGTAAACCTGCGAGTAATTGCCCTCCAAGGGGAAAGTGGGGTCGTTGTAAACAATATCCAGCTGCAACCCAAAC
>JBJKPJ010000219.1:0-4556 GCA_046706605.1 Bathyarchaeia archaeon
TTACGGTTTGCTTCTCTGAGTTTCTCCTCGTTCTTTACGTGCTCACTTATGTCGCGGACAACATCAATAAAGCCGATTGCAGCGCCGTTTTCGTCTTTTAATGGGGTCGCCGTTATCTCAACAGGGAATGTCTTACCGCTTTTAGTTAGACAGGTAAACTTGCCAGCCCACGCCCGTCCAGTTCTCATGCTGTCAAGGGATTTTTCCAGCGCTTGTGGTCTTTCGGATTCGACAATAAACCCAAGAACATGTTTTCCAACAAATTCCTTGCGGTTTTCGTAATCAAACATTTTGGCGATTGCCCCGTTAGCATAAGTGATGTAGCCTTCGGGATCGCCGATCACAATGCCGTCCAATGCTGCTTCAATAGCAAACGAAGACATGTCCATTTTTCAGGCTACCTCTCTTTTGTTTTCTCTTATTTTAGCTTTTAAAAATTGCGTTTTTAGAATATACCTTTATCCGACTGAACAAGCCATAACTTGCTTTTGAAATTTTAGGCGGGAAAATTTAGTGGGGCACTGCACTATAGTTATATTAGGTTTAAAATGTTAGATATACGCTTGTATTTGAGGACAGTTTGTTAAAAAGGGTTTAACTGAGGACTTCATGAATGCACAATCAAAGCGTGTTCAAAGACGAATCAAAACTTGACATAAACTTCATTCCGCAAAAGCTTCCCCACCGCGAAACCCAGCAGCGCCTCCTGATGGAATTCTTCAACTTCATACTACGCTGTCCAGAACGAATGGCGCAACGTGTCATCATAACAGGTGACGTAGGCACAGGAAAAACTGCGCTTGCCCAAAACTTCGGCGCTGCCTTAACATCGGAAGCAAACAAACGTGCCGTCAAATTCCGCTATGTCCACATTAACTGCCGCGAATTTCGTGGCAGCCTGCAGCCGATTTTGCATGGTGCCGTCGCGGTTTTCCGCCCCACTTTTCCTGTTCGTGGCTATGGCTCAGAAGAAATCCTCTCTACCTTGATGCAGGTTTTAGATGAAGAGGGCGTCTATATGGTTTTGACGCTTGACGAATTTGACAGTCTCATCGAAAAAGAAGGCTCAGACGCTGTCTACAAACTTACACGCTTGCAGGAGACACGACAGGGCAAACCCTCACGGCTGTCGTTCATTTTTATCATGCGGGATTTGAAAGCCGTTGAGCAGCTGGATGAAAGCGCCCAAAGCACCCTGCAACGCAGCATCATCCGCCTTGAACGCTACGGCAAACCCGAACTCGTCGACATCTTAGCCGCCCGCATCACCCTAGCATTCGAACTGGGCGCTGTACCCGAGGATGTGGTGGATTTGATTGCGGAGTTGGCTTACTCGGAGACTGGCAACGCACGCTTCGGAATCGAGTTGCTTTGGCGTGCTGGCAAATACGCTGATGCACAAGATGCCGCGGTTGTGGAGCCTGAATGTGTCCGCAACGCTGTTTCCGGCATTATTCCTAGCTTGCGGCGCAGTGAATTGACGTCGATGGGGCTGCATGAGCGGATGTTTTTGCTTGCGGTTGCGAGGTTCTTTAAGGAAAACGAGCAGGCTTACGTTTCCCTCTCTGAGGCTGAGAAAGCCTACAGCGTGGTGTGTGAAGAATTTGACGAGATACCTAACGGGCACACGCAAATCTGGAATTACGCCCAATATCTCTCTAAAATGGGAGTCATAAAAACTGAGGTAGCAACCGCCGAAACCCGTGGACGCACAACGCGGCTTTCCTTGCCAGCCATTCCAGCCATGGAGTTGGAGCATGAGCTCATGGTGAGTTTACAGGCAGAAGACAGGCGGTGAAAACGCTGGAGATTGAAGAGGTTTTTTCGTCAAAGTCCCGTATGAAAATCCTAAAACTTATCAACCAACTGGGGCAACTCAACGTTTCCGATGTAGCGCGGCGCATAAAAATGAATTATGCCTCAACTGCCGAACATCTCAAGGTTTTGGAGGCAGAGGGGATACTGCAGCAACGCAGCTATGGACGGGTTAAGATGTACCGATTCAATGAGACATCTGAGAAGGCAAAAGCAATATCGGCATTGATTGAGGCATGGGAAAATTAATGGAGTCTTAAGGTGCCAAATACCTCATAACTGCAAACATAACCAACTTTCTCCAGTCGAATGAGAGGAATGCTGCGAGAAGAAAACATGTTACACCTACGAGCAGGCAGTAGGTTGCTTTATGTAGAACGTAGGGATATCAATTAAGACGACGCGTGCGCTGTTATTGGCTATCACCGAAAACGCAGCCCTTATATAGGCTTATCTCGAGAGAATTCTGCGTTAAGAAAATTTCTGAATAAACCGCGCCCAGCGAATAAAAAATTTGGTGAAAGACTTGGATTTTGCTACTTTAGTTTCCATCGCGATAATCGAAGGATTGATGGCTGTCTTCACTGCATGGCTTATCAAGAAGGGCTCGGAAATTAAGGCTCCACGAGACGCTGGAGTGGTGCTCTTCCTCTTTTCAATGATGGCTGAGATGTTTATCAGTATTGTAATTTACCTCTATTTTCCAGCAGTACTTCCTGAACTAGTAGTGTTCAACATATTTGTGATGATGGCGATAATCTTTGGTTACACTATTTTGAATATATTCGGAGCGCCCAAGACCTTGGGCGAAACATTAGCAGGCATTGTGCGTGTTAGACCTCTATTAATTGCGTCAATCATCGCCTTAATTCTTCTATCTGAGGTGTTCATGGCCTGGGCTTTTGCGCTCATTGGGGGAAATACATCCACGGCTGGTGGTCTCCAAGGAGTTTTCACCACGGTAACAAACTCTTCAAGTTCTTTCTGGTTCATCTTCATGACGTCTGCCGAGATGGCAATCACACTTTTCTTCATCAGAGGTAGACTGCCTAAGGAATTTAGGTGGATTGTTGTGTTTCAAACTATTATAATGATCCTGTCTCCCACTGCAATCGCCAACTCTTTCTGGGCTAACCTATCACTTGCTACTGGCAGTGCCGTCATGATTTTTCTATTCATCTATATCTTCGAGTTCATGTACAAGAACCGGGCTATCAGTTCAGGGATTCTCAACTATGTGCTGTTTCTTATGCTTGCATACGCTCTTATGATGGTTGGCCAGTTCATCTGGCTCCTAAACGGCGACGCTTCAATCTTTGCCTTATCCATAATATTTGAGATGGCTATTTACTTCGTAATCGTATTAGATGAAAAAAAGCTTATTTCTACTGAACCGAAACGTTGGCAGTCCATGTCGTGCTGGATCTTTGGCATTCTCCTTTTGGTGTTCGTGGCAGAGTTCTTCATGGGCGCGGTTTTAGATAATCAGGCCTATGGAACAGGATATTTTAGTGGAATAGTTTTTGCCTCGGCGTCAGGGTCTTTTTTGCAAGTCATAAGCGCGGGATTTTACAATTTCATAATTTTCTTCTCCACCATTTCGCTGTCACCTTGGTACCTGATAATGATGGGCATAGAGATGGGTGCACTTGTGGCCCTCAGAATAAAGTATACACGAGAGCTTGAAACGAAGATTATGTTTGCACTCATGATTTTCGCTTATGGCCTATATACTGTGCTTATACCCATTTTCATAATACCAGACGAGGTTCTACGGCAAACCCCCTGGTTAGGATGGACTATGGGGATAGGAAGCTCAGGAGCTATTGGTCCAACTGTCTTGTTAGCTTTGCTCGGTACATTTCTAGTCAGCGGTATCCTTTCATTTCTTTTCGGTAGCAGGCAACTTTGTTCTGTAGTGTGCATGGCTCCCCTTATGTACCAAGGGACAACTATAGACGCCATGAGATCATTTAATAAAACCTCCCGGCTTGCGCGAAGACTACTCACGAACAAAACCTCATTCTTCTATAAAGTATCTGCATCCGTAGTTTTGGTCTCGTTGCTGGTTGCAGGTGCACTGTCTTACCTGAATTCTATGGGAATTTTAGATCTCTCCGTTTTTGGGATGGATCCTGCCTTTTTCCTTTATATCTTCTACTTTGGCTTTCTCTGGTATGTCCTCTGGATGCTGATACCCTTTGTTGGAACTTACGCTTGCGTCTCAACTGGTATGTGTGGGTGGGGAGCTTTTAATCAGTGTATATCCAGAGTTGGGTTGTTTAGGCTGAAGGTAACGGACAGGGCAGTCTGTAGCCGCTGCTCGACAAGGAACTGCGCGAGTGTTTGTCCGACGGGACTCACGGATTTGCCGTCAAATTTTATTGCTAAAGGCGAGTATAGAAACTACAAATGCATAGGCTGCGGGAACTGCGTTTCGGCTTGCCCATACCAAATTATGTCCTTCTACGATGTAAGGCACTGGTTGAAGGAGAAGTTTCGGAACTGATGCTGTCCCAAACAAAAGATACCTCTTTTGGAGCGTTTCGCCTCAAGCCCCAGCCATGTCACCAGCTTTTTAGCTGTCACTCAATGATATAAGCGCTATTCTGGCCGCTGTATTATCACTATCGCCTTAGCTTCTATTTCATTAGCTGGAAAGCACTAACAAACCAAAAGCCGAAAACATTTTTGATCACACTGTTATTAAAATTTTAGCTTTCATAGTCTGCTTTCAGATG
>JBJKPJ010000220.1:0-21138 GCA_046706605.1 Bathyarchaeia archaeon
CTACTACGGTAACCCAGCAACACCCAACGTTCAAGGTGTTGCAGCCTATGGGACTCTCTATAGTAGCGGCTTTGGTGGCATATGCTATGCTTATGACATGAACAATGGAAACCTACTTTGGACTTACGGTAACGGCGGAACAGGTAACAGCACCTATGCAGGTCTTGAAACACCCTTCGGCGAATACCCCACCTTCATACAAGCAATCGGCAACGGAGTAGTGTACTTAGTAACAACTGAACACACAATTGAAACTCCAATCTTCAAAGGTGCATTAGCACGCGCAATCAACGCAACCACTGGAGCAGAACTCTGGACTCTATCTGACTACACCGGCGAGTTCGGCGCAATGAGCTTTGCTATGGCAGATGGATACGCGACTTTCTTCAACGGCTATGACAACCAAATTTATAGCGTTGGCAGAGGACCAAGCGACACAACAGTTTCAGCACCAAACACAGGCGTAACTTTAGGCTCCTCAGTTGTAATTAGAGGATCAGTGACAGACATTGCAACAGGCACTACACAAACACAAGTAAAAGGCAACTTCCCCAACGGCGTACCAGTTTCATCCGATGCAAGCATGCGAGAATGGATGGGCTACGTCTACCAGCAACAAACAATGCCAACCAACTTCACTGGCGTCCAAGTCTCAATCAATGTCCTAGACGCAAACGGCAACTACAGACAAATCGGCACAGCAACAACCGACGACACCGGCATGTACAGCTTAACATGGACACCTGACATACCAGGTAGCTACACTGTTACAGCATCCTTCGCTGGCACCAACGGCTACTACCCATCATACGCTAGAACCACATTCTCAGTTGACGAAGCAGCAGCAACCCCAACACCGACTGCAGCTCCACCACAATCCACAGCTGACCTATACTTCGTACCCGCAATCGCTGGCTTGTTCGTCTTGATCATCATCGTGCTGGTAATGCTGGCAGTGATGATGATGCGAAAAGGGCATCCATAAAGAGAAAAAACGAAATGAACACAAAATCCTTTCCCCATTTTCTTTTTTTGTTAAATGGCAGTGGTAAAATTGTGGGCTGAGTGGGCTCTGGTTTGTTTCACGATGCTAGTAGCTATAGTTTCGTGAGGAGCGTTTTGCATTTTCCGCTCTTTCTCCTTTATTTGGTCCAGAGCCCCAGCAAACCTTAACCTTTGCTACTAACCTACTTTTTTGAATCCATTTTTGTTTGTACAAACCTGAGACATTTTTCAAACCCTCCAAAACAAGAAAATAGTTTGTCTTGGGGGGCTTGTTCAACAACCAAACATTCTGTGCTCAAGTGTATGCAGCCATCCAGCATTAAATTATCCACAAAATTGTATTCTTCAATAAACATACCTTGAGCATCGCGCAGTTTCCCATCTGCTTCACATTCAACATGGCTATTGAGGAATTTAATGGTGCGTTGGGTAAAAGGTTCGGTCACGTTGGTGTAAGCAAACACTTTCTTTCCTAAGGCGTGGGCAAACCCCATTTCGTAGGCAGTTCCCACATCAGCGCTTGGGCCTCTAAACGGTGTCAGGTTGGCAATAATAAAATCGCAGGTTTTAATCAGATCCTCGTTTAAACGACTGATACATAACCCAATCTCTTTCAAGTCTTTATTTTTGGTTTCAACCTCGTTATCTAATGGGAACACACCTTCAAAGCCGTATTTTTGGCAGAGTGCCTTTTTTTGTTCTCCGACCTTTTTTGCGTTGCGAAGAAACACTTCCGGTCCCGCAAGATACACCCGTTTGGTTGCCACAGGTATCGCCACTGATACATAACGTCAGAGTAATAAGTAATTGGCGCTAGAAAACCTCCGTTCTGTTTGTTTTCTTGGCGAAAAACGTTTAGTCCAGAAACTTTGACTAAGAGTAGTCAAGAATTCTTGACGAATACGCTTTTTACACTAAAACAAAATTAGGTTTTTCGGAGGAAACAGGGTGAATTTCCATCTATCTCTATTCAATCTTGGAAAACCTCAAGGAGGCAAAAAATGACACTTGTCCTGTATGGAATCCAATCAACTGAAAATGGTACCTACTTTTCTGGAATGCTAAACAAACTTGATTCTGCCTGCCAAAGTTGCAGTCCAGTAACCCCCTTTGAATGCTTAACAAGATGTAAGGTGTACCAATTAAAAAACGAGTTAAGGGCTCTGCGGAAGGCGCTGGATAACCCGGACTATGTAAAAATGCTTTTTAATGCTTTAAAAAATCAATCACGACTATTCATCCTTCAAGCGCTCCTCGACGGTCCTCGCCCAGTAACTAAGCTCCAAAGTGAATTAACAAAGGCTGGACATACTCAAAGCCAAAGCACACTCATCGACGAATATTTGCAGCCGCTTGTTAATTTAGGATTAGTTTGCGAATCACAGGAAGGGTATCGTTTAACTGTTTTTGGCAGCCGCCTAACCGAACAGCTGGAGTGCTTTCCTGAATTTGCCACAAAACTACCTGCAAACTCGACTTGCTATGAAGAAGCAGTTCTGCAGAGTCTGCTAAAGGGGCCACAGACCTTTGAATCAATAGAAGCAGCAACATTGCTTAGAAACGTTTCAAGAACCCTAAAACGACTGCGCTCAACTAACCTAATTTATAGTTCAATTGAGCGAGAATACATCTTCTTCTTTAAAACCATCCGCGACCCAAAACTAGAAACCTTGACCTCAACTGAACAGAAAATCTACGGCGTCCTCTCTTTGGAGGGAATTTCTGCAAGAAATCTTGCCCGTCAAACAGGATTCTCTACCAGAGTAACCTACAGATGCATAAAGCATCTACGTGGCAAAAAACTGCTGTTTGAAAGACGAAAACCCAAAACTTACGCCTTAACCCCCCTAGGAGCAAAGCTAGCAGGTGTTCTTCAGAAACTTCAGCAGGCAGTTGAAGACATGTGGCTTTGTTTCCAACAGCCTCTCAAAACAACATACAGCTAAGAATAGATTCTATAGAAAAAATAGGCAGCAGTTTTTTCTGCTGCTTTTTTTACAGTACTCTATCTGCTTTTGGAATTTTTCTAACCCAGTAGGCAGCAGCAAAGCACAAGACAACGCCGATGGGACTGACGATTGCGAACTTTACAAGGAGTGGCAACTGGATGCTTTGGAACCCTAATGCAAGAAACACCAGAATCGGCACTTGAATGATGTATGCTGTAACGGAGCTTTCAGAGAGAGCTTTGGTGAGTCGAGTTTGGAAGTTTGCATTTTCTCTAAACTAGACCGTTAAGCCTATCATAATGGCGACACCAAAGAGTTGCTCCCAAAACACGTAAGCAGCGGCTTGCCAGTGGAGTCCACCCCACATCAAGGTTATGCCACCGCTAAGCATAGTTGGGACGAAAAGCCTGCGGTTTGCTGTGCCAAAGGCGCAAAAAACCTTTTGAGGTTCCTCTTTACCAAAACCTGCCAGAAATCAAGGGTGTGTTAGAAAAAAAATACTTCCCACCCTTCCTGCAACGATAATTCTTAGCGAAAAATACGCTGGAATAACCCTTCTTTCGGTGGATGGCAGAGCCGACAGCGCAATCTTTCCGGCAACGATCCTGTTTTTCTTAGGTGGGCAAACGATTTGTTTCTCTAATATTGGGAGCAAGCAAAACGCTGTTATCCAACCTGAATTTGTCGTTAAACTTTTGTTGCGCTAAATTCATAGATGAATACAACCATGTAAGCCCACGTTGTAATGGAGATTAACCAGCTAAAAATTGTCAAACCCGAAGCTGCAGACGCTAACACAAGCAGGAAGTTTAGTGTCGCCATGGCAAAACCAAATGTTGGCACCCAAGATACATGGTCTTTTAATCTTCTAATGCCATACGCCGAGGAGGCGACAAATAACTCTAAAAACACAAAGAAAAGTAGGGTGAGAAACGAGTTTAAAGCGTAATTGCTGCTGCTGGGAACAAGAGTTGAAAGCATAAGAAAAATCGAAAATAAAGCCATGAAGTTTATCGTTAAATAAAAAACTGTTTTTTTGGTAGCCCCACGAGAAGCTAGCCACTGCTTAGGCGTTATCAAAAGCGCTCCTGTGATAAATAGGGTTGCGCTGCAGATTATGAAAACCCCTATGTTGTAGAACATTGCGCCAGTAGGGTTTAGTTTGGGGTCTCCAAGCTGTGCAAGGGTGTTGGCTGCGGGGTTGAAGCCTTTAGGGTAAAAAAGGACTGCTGTGACTCCGAGAACAATGTAAATTAACAATAAGATAAGAAAACCACTAAATGAACGCAGTGAACGTTTTGGGAGTGTATCCATGTACTTTCCCCTTTTCATCTTTTTAGTACTGTAGTTAAAAATTTTTAGCTAAAACGCCTTTTATTGTAGGTTTTCGTTTAGAATATTTAGAATGTGGATATGTGCTGTAGCGGTGTGGGCCATCCATCAGGAAGTTCTCTTGCGCTGGCTTCCATTTTTGTTATGCCGCTTACTTTGGTAATTTGGTCTTGAATAGCAAATGAATGCCCGCTGTTTCTGACCATGGCTGAAACGTGAAGGTCAAAGTCTCCGCTAGTTTTAGTTATGATAATCACGTCGGGTATTTTTGATAATGCGTCAAAGACATTTTCAGTTAAGCCATACGAAGTTGTGAAAGCAATATTGAAATCTAATATGAAATTGTAGCCAAGCGCTTTTGGGTCTATTTGTATTGACGTCTTCATGACGCCGCTTTTCATGAGTTTTTGAACCCTCTTCACCACGGTGTCCGTTGAAAGCCCCAACTCTTTTGCGATGCTTGAAAATGAGGCTCTGCCATTTGCTGACAATTTTTCAACAATGCGCCTATCAACAGTATCGACTTTGATTTCTCTATGGATTATGTTAGCTAAATGAGGCTCTTCTGGTTGTTGATTGCTTTTTGTTATGACGCCTGCGAGGTTCATGTTCTCTGGCATGTTCCTAACTCCTGCCCAAATGTAAGTCTTTATACCAAGCGTGGGTAGATGGCGCCTAATCAGTTGCTTGATGTGGTCCAATTCATTCAGATTCCAAAGGGTTGCAACTGCTCTAATGTTGTAGACGCTGTTATACTGCCGATATGCCCTTACCTCCCCCATTTTCTTAGCCTCTTCCATTGCCTGAGCCAGCCATTGAGCTTCCACGCTGATGAGCATGGTAGCAAGCGCTACGTAACCAAAATGTCCAAAATCTATCTGAACTGTTGCTCCTTTGATGATACCGTTTTCCTCCATGGCTCTGCAGCGTTTCCAGATTTTGTTTTTTGATTGTCCGCATTCTTCAGCTATCCAATCGTAGCTTGCCCGACCATCTTGTAAAAGTATTTTCAGAATTCTATAGTCTAATTCGCTTAACTTTGCCAAGTATTCTCCCTTTTGCTACTTTGCTTACGTTTTTGGATTTTTGGGTTGCCCCTTGAATTTAAGGATGTTAAAAGGTTGACATGTATTGCCTTGGACTTGGCCACTTTTTTAATCCTTCGTAGATTCGAAGAATTTCTGAATCGATTTTGGTTATTCCTTGAATCTTTCCGATTTGCTCTTCGATATCTAGTAATTGGTTAATGTCCTGCACAAACGCGTAAATCTGGAGGTCATAATCCCCGGCTGTTTTCATTACGCTAATGACATTGGGAATTTTACAAATATTATCAACTATTGAATAAGATTTTTCATGTGATGTTACGGTGAAAAAGATACACATTGCTTTGTAGCCCAAAATTACTGGATCGATTTGAATAGTAACTTTTAATATGCCTTTAGATATGAGCCTTCTGAATCTTCTTTTGACTGTCTCAGGAGAAACCCCGATTCCTTTAGCCAACAAATCCATAGATACTCGACCGTTTATGGCAAGATTATCAGCGATTTTCTGATCGATTTCATCAATGACTGTTTGGTCATGTTTTTTTCCGATTGCTAGGCTTTCGTAATTAATGACTGGACTACTTTCTGATTTATAGCCTAAGGCCAAGTTGTAGTTGCTTTCTTTAACGTCTGTCCAGATTGCAGTTTTCATATCTAAAATGGAAAAGTTTCTTTTTAGGGCGTCTTTAATTTTGTTAAGATCGTCAAGTGTTTTGAGGATTACAGTAATGTCCCAGTTTCCTTTGGCGCCTCGGTTATAGAATCCGTATACTTCTGGCATTTTATGCAAATATTCAACAAGTTGGTCTGATTGTTCGGGTTCTACGTTGATTAAGATGTGTGCAACTGCTTTGTAGCCGAATGCTTTGTAATTTATGTGTATCGTGGCACCCGTGATTACGCCCATTTGTGTCATTTGCTGATAGCTTTTCTTTACGGTTTCCTTGGTCAGTTTAAGTTTTTTGGCTATTTCATTTTCAGTTTTTCTTCCATCTGCTAAAAGTTCTTTTAGAATTTTTACTTGGGTTTCTGTGATTTGATTTGTTAAGGCCTGTTTCCCCTTTTGCCTTCTTTGTTTGGTTTTATGTATTTAAATTGAATGTTTACCCATAGACTAATAAATCTTATGTTTTAGCCATTATTTCATAAAAAATGGCGATAACGTTCAACGAACGCCAAAATTTCAATAATGTTTAAATAGAGACAAAGGGCTCGGTTCTTTTTCACCAAAAAGGAAGGAAAAATATGGTAAACAACCTATTTTCTAAAAACAAAACTGCAGCAGCAACAATTGCTATACTATTCATATTTTCAATGACCGCTTCCGCAATGCTAGTGCCCACCACTAGCGCTCACACACCACCATGGAATGTCCCAACATACGCCTACATCAATGTGTCACCAAACCCAGTGGGCGTCGGCCAATCAGTGGAAGTCATCATGTGGCTCAATCAAGTTATCGACGGCGCTTCACTACTAAACGATGTTCGTTTTCATAACTATCAACTCACCATAACGGCGCCTGATGGAACTGTGACAACACAGACATTTGCAACAGTTCAGGACCCAACGTCAGCACAGCCTACATACTTTACTCCTAACCAAGCTGGTACATACACTTTGAACTTTACTTTCCCTGGACAAGTGTACACCTACAATGAACCAGTCATCACCATTTACTACGGCTTCCAAAACCCAAGTTTATTCCAAAATGACACTTATCTATCAAGTTCAGCATCAACAACACTAACAGTGCAGGAAACACCAATAGCTAATTATCCAACCACGCCGCTCCCAACACAGTACTGGACACGCCCAATCTACGGGATGAACAGTAACTGGTATGTAGATTCATCCAACTGGCTAGGTACTGGTGCACCAGGATATGGAGGGTTCCTAAATACTTATAACGCAGGCGGCAACGGTGAACAATTTGCTGGAGCAAATGACGCAGTTGGCTCTCTGACAAGCCACGTGATGTGGACTAAACCAATGGACATGGGTGGAATCGTAGGAGGAAACCAAACTGTAATTGCAGGCGACTCATTCTTCGAGGGCTCCGCATATAACCAAAGATTCACCAACCCCATAATTATCGACGGATATCTATACTACACTGAACCAATATCCTTCAATGGTGTTCCAGGTGCCTTAGGTAACACCTTTGGTAACGGACCAACAGACTGCGTTAACTTGCAAACAGGCCAAGTAGTCTGGTCTCGCACTGACGTTCCCGCATTATCATTTGGATACATTTACGATGTTCAGGACCCTAACCAACATGGAGTTTACCCGCCAATCCTATTTGCTACTAGTGGATCAACATGGAGAGCTTTTGACGCATTCACGGGCGACCCGATGTTCAATGTAACCAACGTTCCCTCAGGCGTAACGCTTCTAGGTCCCGAGGGCGAACACCTAATACTCTACACTGTAAACTACGGCACAGCGGCAAATCCGAACTACTATCTGCAAGAATGGAACTCATCAAGACTGTGGAATGGACAATACTCGGGCATGTCTACATCGCCATCAGTAATTCCACCAATTACTGACGGTAGCAACCCAGCCATGCTAGACTTTAACGTTTCTGTACCATTCATGGACAGTGCAGGAGGACCATTCACTTTAGTTAACGGAATTACTAACGATAAACTACTTGCATACAGCGGAAACCTACCATCAGCAGGCGCAATTTTCATGGGTCTCCCAAGCTGGACTCCATATACATACTTCGCAATAGATATCAATCAAGCCACTCCAAGTTCGCTCGGCTCAACACTATGGCATAATACATTAAACCCGCCAGCAGGAAATCTCACAGTCTTAGAAGTTGGAGTTGACCCAGTAAACCGTGTCTTCGTTGAAAATCTAAGAGAAACCAACAACTTTGTAGGCTATAGCTTAGACACAGGTGCCAAGCTCTGGGGTCCAACAACACCACAACCAAGCCTTGACTACTATGGCAGCCCAGGATCAGGCAGCTTAGCAAGCGGATTTGCGAACGGAAAACTTTTCAGCAGCGCATACGCTGGAATAGTCTACTGCTATGATACAAGCAATGGCAATTTACTCTGGTCATACGGTAACGGCGGAGAAGGAAACAGCACAAACTCAGGTCTAGAAACACCCTTCAGTCACTATCCGACATTTGTCAACGCAGTCGGCGGCGGTGTAGTTTACACAGTTACAACTGAACACACCCCAGAAACGCCACTGTTCAAAGGAGCACTGCAACGAGCAATCAACGAAACAACCGGACAAGAAATCTGGACAATATCCGGATACTCAGGTGAATTCTTCTACTTCAGCTATGCTATGGCAGACGGCTATAACACTTGGTTTAACGGCTACGACAACCAAATCTACGTCGTCGGCAGAGGACCAAGCCAAACCACAGTCACCGCACCACACGCAGGCTTAGACTTTGGACAACCAGTCGTAATCAGCGGCTCAGTTACTGACAAAGCAGCCGGCACAACACAAACGCAGGTCGCTGGCAACTTCCCCAACGGTGTTCCAGTTTCATCTGATGCAAGCATGAGAGAATGGATGGGCTACGTCTACCAGCAACAACCCGAACCGACAAACTTCACTGGCGTTCCAGTGACAATATCTGTGACAGACTCTAACGGTAACTGCCGCACCATAGGTACCGCAACAACTGACGCATCAGGAACATACCGACTAACATGGACACCTGACATTCCAGGCGACTTCACAGTTTACGCATCCTTCGCTGGCACCAACGGTTACTATCCCTCATCGGCTGAAGACGGGTTCACAGTGATGGAACAATCAGCAGCAACAGCGGCTCCAACATCTGCACCAGCATCCATAGTTGACTCGTATTTTGCTCCGGCAGTCATCGCTATCATCTTAGTCATCATCATAGTCGGCGCGTTAAACATACTGCTGCTAAGAAAGCGACAATAAAAAAATCAAAATCAATTCCCCTTTCCCTTTTTTAGTCACAAACGCAGCGGAGAACAAAGGCGGGCTGAGTGGGCTCTGGTTTGTTTCACGATGCTAGTAGCTATAGTTTCGTGGAGAGCGTTTTGCGTTTTCGCTCTTTCTCCTTTATTTGGTCCAGAGCCCCAGCAAACCAGCCTTTAACTCCTAAATTTTAATTTTTTGCTTGCTATGTGAGTTGTTGCTTCTGGGAAAGGATTTGAATCATATTCTACTCTATTCTATTTAAAGATGTGTTTTAATTCTTTCGCAATAATTTTTGGTCATGTGCTGAAAATAGGAAATTTTATTCTGAATCGGATATCTATTTCAATATGTCGGTGTAGATATAGTGCTAAAAGGGTTCCTCAACAGATCCCTGCTCAAATCATCTTTTGCTGCTATCATGTTCTTTTTTGCTCTGAGAGCTTTTGATGCAACAATCGAATCTGATAGCCCACAATCAAATGAGCTGCAATAAGTCCATGATGTTTGCTATTTAATCGTCAAATGCACAGTTATGCACAATAATTGTGAACAAATCTTAACTAGCTTTATATTAATCTAAACAAAAGTAAATGCATAGAACAAGGAGTTTAAATAAAATGAAAGGAGAAATAAGTTTCAAAATCCGAGAACGCATGAAAAAAGGGGCGACCAGAATAGCAACAATGCTAGAGGAAACTGAAACGTCGACAACGCTGGCTGCCTTTGAAGCAATTTCTCTGTGTACCTCATTTGCTCTTGATAGGTTTTCCCCAAACAGTACAGCCGTCAATAACAGTGCCAATTAGAACCAAACTTTTTCTAAATACCCCATAGTGGCAATTCTTTTTATAGTGGGCGATTGCGAAACTGACGTGATCCGTATAGTCCAGTCATACCAATCCCTCAAGGGCTCTTATAGCGAATTGGGATTAATTTAAGGCTCTTAGTAAATTGGTGCTGAGAAAGGATTCGAACGTCAAAGAAATTGCGATGAACCGCTCGTTTGTTTCTCCGCAGCTACTTTCCACCTTTTCCATGAGAAAGTTTGACAAGGAGAAGAACACAAACGCGTCCACGTGCTGCGAAGAAATTTTGACATGAAGAGAACCGGGGTGAACCATGCTGTTAGTGCCTATGATACATTCGCGTGCTAGCAGAAGGTAGACAATCAACACGATGATTCACTGTTCAGAGTTGTGCCTAACACAAGTCTGATAAACACCGTAATCTCTGTTGGCAAGCCCGGATTTACGTAAGCTTATTTGATTAGGAAGTAGAATGTTTGTTATGCGTTTGTGGTTTGATAAGGGTACTCTTTTGCTAAAAGGAGAGTTCGGCACTCCGTATGGAAAGTGGGATCCTAGAAGTGGGTGCTATCGACTTAAAGCCAGCAACTACAATGATGCTGTTGAGTACCTCAAAGAAAGCCGAATTCGCTATGATAATGACACATTGAATTTGCCGCCTTTAGAACAAATCAAAGGCAACATCGAATTGAGAGGTTACCAGCAGAAGGCTTTGGAAAACTGGCAACGCGCAGGCAACAAAGGCGTGCTTGTACTGCCGACGGCAGCTGGCAAAACATTCATTGCATTAAAGGCAATTGAAATTCTCAAAATACAGACCTTGATTGTCGTTCCAACATTAGATCTCGTGGACCAGTGGAGAAAACGAGTAAGAGATTGTCTAGGCGTAGAATCCGGAGTGGTAGCTGGAGGCGAAAGCGTCGTCCGCATGATTACTGTTTCAACGTATGATTCAGCGTATACGCAGGCAGCGTATCTTGGGAACCGGTTTATGTTTATGGTGTTTGATGAGGTGCATCATTTGGCTTCGCCAGGTTACATGCAGATCGCAGAAATGTACATCGCGCCTTATCGAATGGGTCTAACTGCGACATATGAAAGAAGTGACCAAAGGCATAGCCTGCTTCCCCTGCTTGTCGGAGACCAAGTGTACTCCATTGATGTTGAAGAATTGACTGGAAAGCATCTGGCTCCTTATGTCTATGAAAAACTGTCAGTTGAACTCACTCCTAAGGAACAGCAAACCTACGCGGCTGAAATGAGTATTTTCAAAAACTATCTGTTCCAAAGGCATATCAGTTTGAAGAGTCCAAAGGACTTCCAACGCTTCATCATGACAACTGGCAGAGATCCGCGGGCTAGGGAAGCGCTTCTCGCCAGAAACAAAGCACTAAAGATTGCGGTAAATTCCGAGGCAAAGCTTAGCCTCCTATCTCAGAAACTTGAAGCCTTTAAGGGTGAGAAGACTTTGATTTTCACACTTTACAATGACCTTGTATACGCTGTTAGTAGGCGTTTTTTGATTCCAGCCATAACTTATCAGACGCCCAGAGAAGAGCGCCGAGAAATACTTGCCAACTTTGAAAACGGGAAATACCCTGTAGTTGTCACTTCTCAGGTTCTAGATGAAGGCGTAGATGTTCCAGACGCATCGGTTGGTTTGGTGCTAGGTGGAACGGGAAGTACTCGGGAATATGTTCAGCGCTTGGGGAGACTTCTTAGGAGGAAAGAAGGGAAAACTGCAAGGCTAGTTGAGATAATTTCTAAGGAAACTATGGAAGTTGGCATAAGCCGTAGGCGAAGGGCTAAAACTGGAGGTGCATCTAACGTTGCTTCCTAGCACCCTGCTTGTGGTATGGAAACGAAAAGGTGAAATTCAGCCGCGGTATGCCAAGCTTTCACCCGAAAACCTAGAAGCTGCCCACACCCTAATTGAACTCTACCAGAGTCATGTCGGAGAAAAGAAGAAAGTTCTAAGAGCTGCTGGTGTCACCCTTGAGAATCAAGGGTTTGAGTATAGATTTGTTCGGGGCTTAGCTCTGTTGCTTGATCGAAAAGGAACTTTTACTTGCAACAGCAAAATTAACCCTGTTGACCTTAGGCGTAGAGTTTTCCAAACTGTCGAAAAATTAGGTATTCCCACTAATTCGGAGAAGCGCAAGAGGATAATTGAAACCGTAGCTTTGGAAACGGGATTCAGTGCAGAAAAGGTTGAGGAGGCGTTCTACGCTGATTTGGATGAGGAGTTACTTCTTAAAAAGTTCGATCCACCTTCAACGGTTGACTTGCTTAAGCATTATAACCTGAGCTTAACGCAGACGCTTCTTTTTGACTGCACAGAACTGAGTTTCAAAGCTTCTGGTAACTGGCAAAACCTGTTCTACATAATCAAAAAGTTAGGTCTTATCTACGAGGCTTACCAAGACAATGGTTTCTGGGTTAAAATCGATGGTCCAGCGAGTCTCTTTAAGCTAACCAAACGATATGGAATTAACATATCCAAGCTGCTTCCAATAATCACCAACAGCCCTGAATGGAGTTTAAAGGCAAAAATACTTTGGAAGTACACAAATGAAATCTGTACTCTCGCAATGGAAAGTCAAAAACACGGTTCGCTCTTACCTACGCCAAAGATTCAACCATTGACTTATGACAGTATTGCTGAAGAAAAGTTTGCTTCCATGTTTCGTGCTGTTGGAACTTGCTGGGCTTTGAAGAGAGAACCAGAGCCTGTTTCAGCTGGCACCGGAGTCATCATTCCTGATTTCTCGCTCGAAAGATCAGATCTTAAGGTGTACTTGGAGATTGTTGGGTTCTGGACCGAAGAGTATTTGTTGCGTAAAGCAGAAAAACTAAAGCATGTCCAAGAAAGGATGCTTTTGCTGGTCGATGAGGCATTAGCCTGCGAAAAACTCATTGCCCTAGAGAAACGCCCACAGCTATGCTTCATTTATTATAAGCATGAAATACCTTTAGCGCCTGTTCTTCGTTACCTAGAAAAAGTCTTTGAAGAAGTCAAAGCTAAGGAAATCAAATTTTTAGAAGATCTTGGCGTGAAGTTTACTGAGCCAGCTGTTTTGTTTACAGAATTTGCTGAAAGGATTGGTGTTTCAGTTGAAACTGTACGAACAGTATTTACAGCTAACCCACCTCAAGGCTATGTTGCAATGCCTAACAGCATAGTGAGCAAAAACAAACTTGTACAACTGAACAGCATACTTGAAGAACGGTTGACAAAGACCGGAAAGCTGATGCTTAGTGAAGTGACAAAAGTTATTGAAACTGAAGGAGTAAGCGACGCATCATGCGTATTAACTCAAATGGGGTACAAAATCGCATGGCATGGCATAAACAGTGAAAAAGCAGAAGTATGCAAAAACAATAACTAATTTGCCGCCCTCACCACCATCAAGGTATTTTGAAAATTTTCTGCCAACCAAGCAAAGCATACGCGGCTAAGCATGTGGAACTTGCTCTTATTAGCTAAGTTAAGTTAAGATTGTTTTACTCATGTAACTGAGTCGTCTACTGCTACTGGTAGAATAACAACAGTTGGAAAAAATGGTTTGTTGTTCTTTTGAACTTTGCCTGCTTAACAGAAGGCGAAAAAAAGTTGTTGCACGCTTTTTCATCTTCTACCAGAAAAGGTGTGCTGTTTGAGTGCCTTAAATGAAAGAAGAAGACAACAACCTTGCATACAAACCTTGTCTTCTTCTTTTCCATAGTGATAGCCGGGATTTTCCAAATGTATGTTGATGGCGCCGGGGAAGGGATTTGAGCCCCAATTTACTAGTAAAGAACCTTTCTCGACAGACAAAATATGTTTGCAAAAAGAAAGGAGGGAGTAGGGCGGCTTATAATACCGTGTTTGCTTTGGGAATTTTTCTAACTAAGTAAGCAGCTAAGAAACACAGCACGACGCCGATGGGGCTTACGATTGCGAATTTTGCCAGCAGCGGAAGCGGTATGCTTTGGAAGGCTAAGGCGAGAAGCACCAGCACGGGCACTTGGATTATGTAGGCTGTGAACGAGCTGTCGGAGAGGGCTTTCATTATGCCATTTTGGAAGTTGACTTTTTCTCTGAACCAAACTGTTAGGCTAATCATGACTGCAACCCCGAAGAGTTGCTCCCAGAGCGCGTAAGCCGCTGCTTGCCACTGGAACCCTCCGAAAACCGTGGATAAATTCCCTGTCAGCATGATTGGTCCAAAGACGGCGAAGTACACTGCGAGCAGGGCAACGGCGATTTTTCCCCAGAGCGCGCCGGTTTGTTTGGGTATGGTTACTAGCCAGTTGCTGCGGTAAGCGATTAAGCCAACGATGAACACTGCGATGTATTGGGCGAAGAAGCAGTATTGGAAGCTGAACAGCGGGCTGAAGTAGCCGATGGGATACACCAAGCGGACAGCGAAGCTTGCGGCGCCAAGCAACAATGCGAATCCTGCGATGACTGCGTTTTTGGGGAACGGTCGGGGTTTTGTTGGCTGCGGTTTTACGCGTCTCCAGCCGACGTAGGCGAACATGAAGAACATCAGTGCGAGTAGGAACCATAGGATGCCGTAGCCGAAGAATATGAATTTGCCATAGTACGCCAGGAACGAGCCGTTGAATGTAGCGTTCACCTGGGTGACGTTGTAGGCGACGGCGGGTTCAACCAGACCAATGAACACAACCATCGGGATGCCGAGTCGGATGAGTCTTTCCTTCATGAATTTGTGTCCTCCCTTCCGGTCGTAGGCAGGCGGCGTGAAGTAGCCGGAGAGCAGAAACAGAAGTCCCATGAAGAACGCTTGGCAAAGACCCATGAATGTAACGTAGATTGCCGCAGTGGGCATTCCAAGGACGCCTTCTTGGTAATACCAGGAGCCCACGGGTGCACCGTACGTTATGGCTAAGTGGACAAGCAGCACCAACGCGATTAAGAAGACGCGGAGGTTGTCGACGAAGAACAGTCGAGGCTGAAGTTTCGCGGTTAGGTTAACAGAAGCGTTTTTGTCACTCAATTTGTTGCGCCTCCTTTTGGGGTTGTTTCTTTGTGATTTCGTCTTGGCAAAGGTTAATCCGCAAAACGCCGCAGTCCCCAACAACTTCCAAGATGACGTCTTCGACGAATTCGGCGCGGGTGAGCCTGCCGAGGGTGCCTTCGACAAGCACGTTTTCTCGGTTGCCGTTGGTTAACGTGACGTTTTTGAGGTTAACCTTAGATTTCAGTTCTATTGAGAAGAACCGTTCTTTGGTTTTGTTCTCCATTTTTTATTCCTCACTTACCTCAAACGCCGCCAGAACCCATTACTTTTATTTGACAACGATGTGTAGTACAATACACCGTTGTAAAGTAGGGTGTGCCTTGGTTGGAGGATAAAGAGGGCTTAGACCGAGTGTTCTTTGAACTTGCCAGCGAAAGCCGACTCAGCATCCTGCGGGAACTTTTGACCAAAAACTACAAGATGCAGGAGCTAGCCCGAAAACTCGATTTAACCGACACCGAAGCCTTCAGGCAACTGCAACGTTTGAATGAGGCTCTTCTAATCCAGAAGCAGCCTGACGGCAGCTACCAAATCACGCAATACGGCAAGCTCCTTATGCAGTTTTCCCATTCTTTCGAATTCGCTCACAAGTTCAGGAAGTGTCTTCTGACCCGTGATATTTGGCGTATACCAACACAATTCATAGACCGATTAGGCGAACTCTCCCAAGCCACCCTAAACGTTGAACCGCTTGAAATGATCAACGACATCCAAGCCTTGATTTCAAACTCCGACAAGCAACTCTGGGTCATAGGGGAAAGACCAATCGGCTTCATGGATAAAGTATTCGCGGAGAAGATGCAGAAAGGGCTAGCGATTAAGCTGTTATTTGACGAAGAAAACCGCAAATTCTTCGAAAACGCACCCGACGTAAAAGGAGTTTTTGAAAAAAGAGTAATCCCCCAAATTCCAGTAACTCTGTTGCTCAGCGAGAAATTCGGAGGCGTAAACTTGATTTCGATTGATGGTAGAGCGGACAGCGCCGTTTTCTACGGCAACGACCCAGCATTTCTGCAATGGATCAGCGATCTGTTTTTGTATTTTTGGGAACAGGGAAAACACATCTACCCAAAATAGCGGTGGTTCTATG
Source organism: Bathyarchaeia archaeon (assembly GCA_046706605.1). GTDB lineage: Archaea > Thermoproteota > Bathyarchaeia > Bathyarchaeales > Bathycorpusculaceae > Bathycorpusculum. Next base: position 16,198 of record JBJKPJ010000220.1, read on the forward strand.
TTTGTGCACCGCTAAACTCGTAGATGTACGCGACAGTGTAGGACCAAGACAAAATCGCGATGGTCCAGCTGAAAACCGTCAACCCAGAAACCGCCGAAGCCACGACAAGCAGCAGGTTGAGGGCTGCGATGGAGAAACCGAACCGTGGGACCCATAGCAGATGGTTCTGTAGCCTTCTGATGCCCACCGATGAGGAAACCACAAACAGCTCCAAAAAAACCAGAAAAAGCAACGTGAAAAGCGAGTTTACATCGTAGTTTGTGCTGCTCGAAAAAAGTGTGGTTAGCAGGTAGAAGATAGTAAACAGAATCATAAAAGCTACGGTGAGGTAAAAGAACACTTTCCTTTTAGGAGCGCCTCGTGCATCCAGCCACTGTTTTGGGGTAATCAGCAGCGCACCGACGATGAAGAAAGTGGCTGCGCAGATAATGTAAACGCCCAAGTTGTAGAAAACAGCGCCGGAAGGATTCAGAACGGCGTCTCCGAGTTGGGCGAGCGTGTTTATTTGTGGGCTAAACCCGCCGGGGTACAGAGCCGCCGCAACCACCGCAAAAACAACGTAGATTAACAGTATAACTGCGAATCCTTTGAGGGCGCGAAGAGAACGGGGTTTCTGCGGCTTAGTCAAAGTAACCGCTTCATTTGTTATTTTAATGCCAACCCTAATATCGATTTGGATTCTGCCTTTCCAAGCTAAAGCAGGTTGTCCGAACATTTTATCATTGGCACAATAATGCTTCCTATAATGAAAGATAATGAGGTAACAGCGATAAAAACCAAACAAGGCAAGAAAAATGATGAGTTTCTTCGTCAGGTGCAACAGAAAAAGATGAAAGAATTATGAGAGAATCAAGAGGACACTGCGTGTGAAGTTTCAAGGGCAAATAAAAAACCAGTTGACTTCAAAAATGGCGCCGGGGAAGGGATTCGAACCCCTGCGAGCACGAAGCCCACTGGCTACCTCGCCGTTGAATCTGGCGCCCAATTTTCGATCTCGAGGCCAGCGCGATAACCACTCCGCCACCCCGGCTCCAGCCAATAGATTTGCGTTTCCCTCTAAAAGAGTTTTCACTGACTTAGCTGCGTCTTAACCCAAAATGCGAAGGCATGTGGCGCATTTTCTGCTCAGCAAACAATTTTTCTTCTTCCCAGCCGAAAATGGCCATCTAAATAAGGGCGTTTGCCCTGCACTAATTAGGTGATATGCATGTCTGCTGGAATAGGTGATCAATTCCAAAACGAAACCAAGCACCAAAGGGGAAAACTAAGTGGGGGGTATCTTGATTGGGGCAAAAAACCCGAAACCTACAAAAAATATCCCAACGCAAAAAAAGTCAAGTTGCCCAAAGTGTTCTCCAATCAATCACTCACAGTAACTGAAGCGCTTAAGAATCGGCGAAGCACCCGCTTCTTTTCGCCTAAACCGCTTTCCATGGATGAACTTGCTTTTCTTTGTTGGGCTGCCACTGGTGTGCAGCGGAAAGAACACGGCTATGACTTTCGTACTGCTCCGTCGGCTGGCGCCCTGTATCCAATCGAAACATATGTTGCCATTAGCAATGTTGAGGGCTTAGAGAGCGGCTTGTACCATTATGACATAGAGGGACATGCACTTGAAGAATTAAAGCTCGGAGATTTTGGCGGTGCTTTAGCGCAGGCGGCTTTGGGGCAGAATATGTTGGCAGATGCACCGGTGGTTTTTGTTTGGACAGCGCTTTTTGGGCGGTCAAAATGGAAGTATCGGCAACGCGCTTACCGCTATATCTACTTAGATGCAGGACACATCGCAGCGAACTTAGCGCTCTCAGCAGTCAGCATCGGGTTGGGAACCTGCCAAGTAGGTGCGTTCTTTGACGATGAAACCAACAGCATTATAGGTGTTGACGGAGCAGAAGAAAGTGTGATTTATCTAAGTGTTGTTGGAAAATAGGTGAATCAACTTTTTGTCACTGCGAGCACGAAGCCCAATAAAAGGTATTTTGGATTTTTGGTTGATTCTGGTATAGCCAGCTCAACTTGAAAGTAAACTTTGCTGAAACCTGACAGCAAAAAAAGCCAGCTTATTTAGTAAATTTGTTCCTAGCAATCTTTCATCGGCAACAAACAAAAATGGAATAATGTCAAGATGGCTGTTTTTGTTTTTCTTTAGTTTGTAGCGTGCTTTTGCGTTTTTGATGGCAACATTTATAACCTCTTTCACTATTTGCTAAAGGCGCGAAGCGGAAGTACTATGGGACATCGAAAACATCATGCTCCAAAACATGGTTCACTAGCGTATTTGCCTAGACACCGCGCTAAAAAACCCACAGCGCGAATCAGGTTTTGGCCAGATATCAAGTCAGATTCACCTAAACTTTTAGGTTTCCAAGCCTTCAAAGCGGGCATGACCTACATCTTCACCATTGAAGATAGGAAACGTTCTCCACATTTCGGCAAAGAAGTTATGCGGGCAGCAACCATCCTAGAAACGCCGCCAATCCTTGTTTGCGGCATTCGAACTTACGGCAAAACACCTTATGGTCTTCAAAACATAACTGAAGCCTGGATGAAAGAACCACCCGCAGCGTTGGATCGCTTGATAGTTTTGCCAGATAACTTTGACACTGATGCCATGCTTGAAAAAATTCAGCAGAATCTGGAGCAAACCAGCGTTATTCGCGTAATAACTGCGACTCAGCCAACCCAAACCAGTCTGTCAAAGAAAAAACCAGACACTTGCGAAATTCAAATTGGCGGAGGAACAATACAGCAGCAGTTTGAATACGCCAAGCAGCTTTTAGGCAAAACAGTGACGCCTGAAGAGGTCTTCAAAGATGGCCAATACATCGATATTGGCGGTGTCACCGTAGGCAAAGGCTTCCAAGGTCCAGTTAAACGTTGGGGAGTAACTAAACTACAGCATAAAGGCAGAAAAACCAAACGCGGCATAGCCACGCTTGGTCCATGGAACCCCCATCACCTAATGTACAGTATTCCACGCGCTGGACAGATGGGTTATCACCAACGCATAGAATACAACAAACGCATCCTCAAAATCGGAAAAGACGGCAAAGAAGTCACGGTCAAAGGCGGATTTGTCCGCTATGGCGAAATCAACGGTCCATATATGCTTATCGAAGGCAGTGTTCCAGGCACCGAAAAACGCCAAATTCGCCTAAGAGTTCCTGCACGTCCACCCCGAGAAGCACCTGAAGCAGCACCCCAAGTCACTTACATATCACTGGAATCTCCACAAGGAAAATAGGTGAATAAGTATGGCACAAAAAACAACAGAAATCTTTGATTTACAAGGCAAAGCAACAGGCAAAGTAAACCTTCCACAAGTCTTCTCAACACCGCTAAGGCCAGATGTCATTAAACGTGCAGTCTTAGCTATCCAATCCAGTCGCAGACAACCCCAAGGCAGAGATCCCATGGCTGGAAAGAAAACCACCGCTGAATCACGCGGAACAGGCAGTGCAACCGCCCGTGTTCCACGAGTTAAAGGTGGCAGTGGAAGAGCAGCTTTTGCTCCAAGCACCGTGAAAGGAAGGCAGCCTCACCCGCCTAAAGCTGAAAAAATTATCCTCAAAACCATCCCTAAAAAGGAGGCGAAACTGGCACTAACCTCAGCTATTGCAGCAACCGCACAAAAAGAAATGGTATCCCTGCGTGGACACAAAACTCAAGGTGTTCCTCACTTTCCGTTGGTAGTTGAAGACGCCATTGAAACGTTAACCAAAGTCAAAGAGGTTGAAGAGGCATTTACAAACCTCGGTGTAGCGGAAGATTTGGTTCGCGTTAAAGAGAGCCGAAACATCCGTGCAGGCAAAGGCAAGCACCGAGGCAGAAAAATGAAGCAGGCTGTTGGGCCACTTGTCGTGGTTGTTGATGACAAGGTGCTGTCTGTTGCAGCCAGCAACATTCCAGGTGTCCAAGTTACCAGTGTTGTGAACTTAAACACTGAAATGCTTGCTCCAGGAACGCATCCTGGCAGGTTAACAGTCTGGACTAATGGCGCTATCGAGAAGCTATCAACTTTGTATGGAGAAAAAATGTAATGAATATCAACGAAGTTATCAATTATCCAATGATGACAGAATCAGCAAGCTTGATGGTTGAAAAAGACAACAAACTCATCTTTGTAGTTGACCGCAAAGCAGGCAAAGCAGACGTAAAGGCTGCTGTTGAAAAGCTCTATGAAGTGAAAGTCAGCAGAGTTAACATGCTTATCACACCTCAAGGCGTAAAAAAAGCGTTCGTGAGGCTAAAACCCGAGTTCAAAGCCTCAGACGTTGCAATTAAACTTGGAATCCTCTAACATTAGAAGGCTTGATTTATGGGAAAACGAATTCGTGTACAAAGACGTGGTCGCGGCGGAAGAAACTTCCGTGCTTCAACCCACAAACGTGTTGCTCCAGCAAAATATCCAGCTATCGCACCTAAAGAATCCTTTGAAGCAGAACTTAGCGGTGTAATTGTGGATTTAGTGCATGATCCAGGCCGCGGTTCACCGCTTTCACTAATTGAATTTGACAACGGCATGTCTATTTACAGCATTACCCCTGAAGGCGTTTTTACGGGACAAGAAATAACCTACGGAGGAAAAGCCCCTGCTGAAATCGGCAACATCCTGCCTCTGGGCAAGATGCCTGAAGGAACAATGGTCTGTAACTTGGAGCTTCGTCCAGGTGACGGAGGCAAAATGGCGCGTTCGTCAGGTTCATACGCAACTGTTGTCGGTCACACACCGCAAGGCACCATGATTCGCTTACCTTCAAAACGTACACGCTACGTTAACGATTACTGTTTAGCAACTGTCGGTGTTATTGCTGCTTCAGGTCGCATTGAGAAACCGTTCCTTAAAGCAGGCGAAAAATACCACCAAATGAAAGCTAAAGGTCACAAGTACCCCAGAACCAGCGGCAGAAAAATGGTTCCCGCTGTTCACCCATATGGAAG
>JBJKPJ010000221.1:0-3684 GCA_046706605.1 Bathyarchaeia archaeon
GTTACTAACTTTGGTGGAACTTGACGAAGGCTTAGAGGCACTCAGGCAAAGAATCAAGGAAAAAGTCATTCCAAAGCTTCGGTGATTTTTTTGGTTGATGCTTTCGGTAGAAGTCAAAATTTTTCAGGTTCAAAGTCAAAAGTCAAATTTGACTTCACTACCGTTCGCACCAGAGTCATCCCAATCCTAAAGCGGGTGCAGGTCGGGGACTACCCTGCCAAGATCGGTCGCACGTATGGATGGAGCAAACAACACGTATCTTACTACCTAAACAAGCTGGAGAAAGCCGGGTTAGTATGCAGAAAAAAGCGAAGCAGCGCCGTCTTTTTAGAGTTGACACTTAGAGGTCAAAATTTTCTCGGGTCATGTGAGGGCATCCTATTTGGGTCAGGCGTCTTCCGTCTGGAGAAGGTTCAGTACCGTTATCCTATTTTGGCTGAGGGTTTGCTTCCGTCAGATTTTCGACGGATTGAGATGCAGAACTGGACTGCATTGTTAGGGTTGGAGCAGGGTGTTAAGGTTAGGCACACTTCACGGAGTTGGATTGTGCATGTTGAGACTCTTTATGGTCGTAGTCCGGGAGAGTTGTTTACGCTTTCTAAGAATTTGGCTGACCGTGTAGCTAAGGGTTTAATGGTTAAGTATGGCTGTCGCCTAGCTGATGGTGAAATTTGCAGGGGACATGAAGTAGCAATCGCCGATCCAGTGGCTCAGTTACTTAGCAGATATTTCACGGTTAGTGTTCCTGGCAAGTGCCATATGGACCATAGCCCAGGAGAGTTAGAGGGTGAGATTGATTTTGAGCAAAGAGACATGGCTGTTGAATACCTGCTTATGCCTGAGCGTGTTAAGAAACTTGAAGGTCAACTTTCAGCCTTGAATTGTGATTTGGAAAGAATCAGCGGCAGTCTAGAGAAGTTAACTGTTGTTTTGGGAAAGCTCTGCGACGTCGAAGAAGAAAACAGTGCGCCTAAGGGTGCAGGAGGTAGCCAATACGTCGCTTGAGCAAAGCATTAAATTTGCGTTAATGGCAGTGAAAACCTGTTCAAAGGCACTTTTGGCACTATGCCAAAGGCATGGGAAAAGTCCATGCTTTTTACAAGTTAATTTTCTGCAGTTAGTTAGCCCTGATTACCCCACCATTAGTTTTGCCATCCCCCTGATGGACAAGATTCTTAGAATGTACAACTTGATAATGGAGAGCCCTGAAAAACCTTTCAGAACAAGAAAAAGAAGCATAGCCAAAGCGGCAAGATAGGTCGTTTAAGAAGTATGAAAAAAGCGCTAAATAGTTAGTTTGAAGAAAGTTTTATGTATGCAGCTTAATAGATTAGACTGCTATGCTAAGCAAAGGTAAACTTGCAACTTCTAATGCTGAAGAAGTTTTTCAAAAAGCACCTTCTGGAATCCGCGGGTTAGACGAGATAACTTTTGGTGGATTGCCCAAAGGACGTCCAACCTTAATTGCTGGCGGTCCAGGAAGTGGAAAAACTCTGATGTCTATGGAGTTTTTGGTTCGAGGCGCAACCGACTATAACGAACCGGGCGTTTTTATGGCGTTTGAAGAAACCACTGAAGAACTCGCCCAGAACGTTGCATCATTAGGGTTTGACTTAAACAAACTTGTCTCTGAGAAAAAAATTATAGTTGACTTTGTAAAAGTTGAGCGCAGTGAAATTGAAGAGACAGGCGAATATGACCTTGAAGGATTATTCGTTCGCCTTAACTATTCTATCGACTGTATTGGGGCAAAAAGAGTTGTTTTAGACACAATTGAGTCGCTTTTTGCGGGCTTATCCAATGAAGCTATTCTAAGAGCTGAACTGCGCAGATTGTTTCGATGGTTGAAAGATAAGGGCGTTACGGCAATTATCACGGCAGAACGCGGTGAGGCCACCCTGACTCGGTATGGTTTGGAAGAATATGTGTCGGACTGCGTAATTTTGCTTGATCACAGAGTACTAAACCAGATTTCCACAAGACGACTAAGAATAGTAAAATATCGTGGCTCTGTTCACGGCACAAATGAGTACCCATTTTTGATAGATGAACAAGGGATCTCAATACTGCCAATCACCTCTATAGGCCTCGACTATCAAATCTCAACTGAACGAATATCCAGCGGTGTCCCAAGGCTTGACGGAATGCTTGAAGACAAAGGATTCTACCGCGGCAGCACTATCTTAGTTTCTGGAACTGCGGGCACAGGAAAAACCAGCTTAGCATGCAGCTTCGCAAACGCAACGTGTCAGAAAGGCGAACGATGCCTGTATTTTGCTTTTGAGGAAGCGCCTAAACAAATTATTCGTAACATGCGGGCAATAGGAATTAACCTTGAACCATACGTTAAAAAGAACCTCTTATTGTTCCATGCTGTCCGTTCCACCTTCTATGGCTTAGAAACCCATTTAGTCCAAATACAAAAGCTAATTGATAATTTCAAACCCTCCATCGTTATAGTTGACCCAATAACCAACCTCATCAATGCAGGTGAACAATCAGATGTTAAGTCCATGCTAACGCGTCTCATGGACTATTTGAAAATGAATCAGATCACAGTAATGTTCACAAATCTAACTCACATGCAAAACTTGAACAGAACTGAAAGTGAAGTTTCCTCGATGATTGATACTTGGATACAGCTTAGAGACATCGAAATTGGAGGAGAACGTAACCGTGGCATATGCATATTAAAATCAAGAGGCATGGCACATTCAAATCAAATGCGTGAGTTCTTGCTAACAAACAAAGGCATCGATATCGTTGACGTGTACACAGGTCAAAACGGAGTCCTTACCGGAACAGCTAGATATGCACAGGAAGCTAAGGACAGAGCCGCAGAAAAAGTTGGTAAAGCAGAAATCGAACGGCTTCAAAGAGACCTTGAACGGAAACGTAAACTTATGGATGCGCAGGTTGCAGCTTTGAAGGCTGAATTTGAAGAGAAAGCTGAAGAAGTAAACCAGCTTATTGCACAAGAAAAGCTGAGAGAAAAAGTTGCCATTAAGAATCGCGAAGAAATGGCGAGACTTCGCAAAGCGGATGGCAAAGTTGAAACAGCCAAAGGACAAATAACGAGATGACAATCTATGAGCAACAAGAAAGAAGTTTCGAAAAAACCTGAAAGCATGCGCGATTCGGAATTGTGGGAGTTACGACTCTACGTTGCTGGTCAGACACCAAAGTCAATGGCGGCATTTAGCAATTTGAAGAAAATTGCTGAGGAAAATCTCAAAGGAAAGTACACCATAGAAGTTGTTGATTTGCTCAAGAACCCCCAGCTTGCTGCAGGTGACCAAATCTTTGCTATCCCAACGCTTGTGCGCAAACTTCCTGAGCCCATATAAAAAATCTTCGGTGACCTATCTAATACTGAGCGTGTGCTTGTCGGACTTGATGTACGTCCAAAGACCGTTTAGATAAACTTGAGGAGGAGCTCTTTTGAAAGACAAGAAAAAAATAGATTCAAAAGAAGAATTTGACAGTGTATTAGAAACAAATGCATCAACTAAAGAAAAATATGTTTTGCGATTATTCCTCACTGGTATGACACCAAAATCCATAAATGCTATAGAAAATGTTAAAAAAATCTGCGAAGAAAATCTCAAGGGACGATATGAGCTCGAAGTTATTGACATCTATCAGCAGCCTGAATACGCAAAAAGTGAACAGCTTATTGCAGCG